>CALDFB010000211.1 GCA_937942365.1 uncultured Marinicella sp.
GGGCAGGGAGGCCATTGCTTTAAACACTGAATTTAAAGTGAGCTTTGATGTGGTTAAACAAGCATCTGCCGGTGAACTTAATAAGTCTATAGTCAGTGCTGCACGTTTTTTAAATATGCATGATGCAGCCGGAATCAAAGCAGAATACATAAAATTGGCTTTAGTCATACATGGCAAAGCAGTACATGATGTTACTTTGAATGAACACTACCAAAGCGTGACGAATCATACCAATCTCAATGCTGATTTGATCAGAGAGCTTAAGGCTCATGGTGTCGAAATATATGTATGTGGTCAAAGCGCCACTTACCATGGAATCAAAGCCAAAGATTTATTACCAGGGGTAAAAATGTCGCTGTCTGCCATGACAGCACACGCACTGTTACAACAACAAGGCTATACGGTTAATCCATTTTAGTTATTGAATGCTTGGGTGATCCAAATGAGTTTGATAGATTATTTTTGACCCAAGACTTTCATTTTTAATCTGTAAATTCTCATGCGTATATTCATTTTGAAAATAGGTTAATGGCGTTTAAGAATTAGGGTTGATGGGTGTTATTTTTAAGTGTGATTGAGCTATAATATTATTACCATTTATTATATTCAAAACCATATGGAATTACCGACTAAAGAACTGTTTGATCAACATGCTAAAGACTTATTTAATATTGCTTTTGTTGATGACAGTCCTTCACCATGCCAGATAAAAGAGGTTAAGGCAGGCTTACAACCAACTAACACTCAACAAAAAGAACAGTATTCTGTGGTTTTTGCTTGTGATAATCCTGAAGTATTCGAGCAGGGTGTCTATAAAATATCGCATTCAAAGATGGGCAAATTTGAATTATTTTTGGTGCCCATTTTTGGTGACGATAAAGGTGTGCACTACGAAGCGGTTTTTACATGAAAATCTGTGCGGCTTATTCGATTTTTAGATGCTTCTCAGTTGATTCTGGATACCATTCCATATATTGATAAACACCCTTATCTTCAATTTGCTGGAAGCCATGTTTAATATACCAGTGATAAGCGGGATTGAAATTTTCGACGTGAATAACCACTTTTTTATCGGTTAACTGAGCTTCTTCTAACAATTCTTTAAGTAATAACGTTCCCAAACCGTTGCCTCTTTCACTGGGTATTAAAGCCACATCAATTAAACAGATAGAAACATCATCTCTGTCGAGATAAATTCGCCCTATATCCTGTTTAGCTTTTTTTATCAGTAGTTTTTCAGCATGAGGGTAATGACTGAGGTAATGTGTGTGTTGTGCTGTAAATTGTTGGGATAAAAAGTCTATGCGTTGCTGATCATCCCATGGGGCTTGCATCACTTCATCCCAGCGTGTGGATCGGTATAACTCAGATAAAAAAGCCATATCATTATCTGATATGGCTTTGAATGTAATGTCTAATGTGAGATGTTTGAGTTTATCTTGATAAGCCAAACACACTTTAGGCATGGGTTCTCCAGTTGAAAATCGCTTGTAACTGATTTTGATCAATGGGTGTCATGTACATTTGATGTTTTTTACCGTTGTGGTCAGTTAAATGATAAATTTTTTCATCTAAATTGCCGTTGGGGTTATTCACATCAAAAGTCAAAACAAACTGCATTTGATCCTTATTCTGGGTAGGTAACTGGTGGTCACTCAAGGTCATTTTTAAGCCTTCATCACTCAACATCTGATGTCCAGCCTTAAACTTAGGTTCAAATTTGGATTCAAATTTAATTGGGTCAATTGCTTTTGATGCCATTGTTTGACTTGCAAGCATGGATGCACCTATTGTGCCCATCACTGATTTTGCAAAAATTCTTCTGTTCATAATTAACTCCTCGATGGATATAAACCTTGTAAGGCGATGATGTAATTAATGACTGTATAAGGCTGTAAGTTGTTATGTGGTTGAGAGCCACCATCATTAGATAATACGTTTTCATTCATTGCTGTGGTAGAAGTGGGGTTGCTGTTATAAACGGCCGCACCAACGCTTCTAGACAATGAGGTGGTGGTGTTGGGAGTGTTGGTTGATGCCGGTTGTAGTGCAGCCATACTAGAATGGTTGTGGTTTGGCATTTGATCCTCACTCAAAGAGACCGTTTCTACACCTCCTCTTTCGCCTAAGAGTCTGGAGGTTAATCCGGGGCCACGGCCAGGGTGCATGGGTGCACGACCTTGTAAATTGGGTAAAGCTGTTGTTGTGCGTCCATCGCCACCATAAGTGGTTCCGATCAATGAAAACAGAGCTGTGTTTTGCGAAATAGGTAGTAATTGACCATTACAAAATGCCCAACTCCTGGGAGCAAAATTGCCGGCAAAAATTCTGACTTCAGCTATAAATGGTTCTGACATGATAAGTCTCCTTTATTGACGTGATGGATAAATGCCAGACAAGGCAATGATGAAATTAAGACACAAAAAAGGCATCAGGTTTGTATGGCTACGTGATCCTCCGATTTGACTTATTGACTGAGTTCTTAAAGAAGAGTTCGCTGGTGTAGGGCGAAACATACGTACATTGGGAGAAGCAGCTAAATACCCCCCAGCTGCTGTACTCTCGATCCCTGGGTCACTAGATACATTAAAATTGTGGCTGTGAGATGGCAGCTGATTGACTGTAAGGGTCTCATTTTCTGTACCGGATCTATCTCCTAAGCGCCTTGGCGTTAGGCCAGGTCCAGAGCCGGCATGAATGGGTAGTCGACCACGCATATCGGGTAAACCGAAAGTGGTGCGTCCGTCACCTCCGTAAATGGTGCCTAGGAGTGAAAACAGCGCATCATTCTGTGAAACAGCCAATAATTGCCCATCACAAAATGCCCATCCCCGCGGCGCGAAATTGCCTGCAAACATTCGGATTTCTCCTACAAATGGTTCTGACATAAATAATCCCCTTTAATCTCTAGATGGAAAAAGACCTTGTAAGGCAATGCAAAAATTCACTGCCAGAAAAGGTTGCATGTTGTTGTGTGCTTGGCCACCACCCACATTGCTGATGCTTCCGCTTCGCAAAGCCGCTCTGTTGGTGCCGGTGTTGTAGCCATTGTTAATTTCGCCCAAACTGGCGGTATTGGTAGGGATCGGCTGTGAGGTGCCGCCACTGCCAGCGTTCATTTGATGTGTGTGCTGTGGCATTTCAGCTGCACTTAAGGTGTGAGTTTCTTCTCCTGATTTTTGCCCCTCAAGATGGGTTATGCCACCATTGCCACTGTTACCAACGTGTATCGGTGTTCGCCCACGTATATCAGGTAAAGCAAAACTGGTTCGGCCATCACCCCCATAGGTGGTGCCGAGCAGAGAATACAAAGATTGGTTTTGATTGATAGGCAAGATTTGTCCGTCGCAGAAGGCCCAACCTCGCGGTGCAAAGTTGAACCCCATCATTCTGATTTCGGCTAAAAATGGTTCTGACATAATTTCCCCTTATTTCTGTTCATGTTATGTGTGTTATTTAACTTAAAAATATGTTTCATACCAGGTTTTTGATTTTAAGGACAGGTTGTTCCTACTCCGGTCATACCACAGACCAATGATGAATCCAGCATAATAGCTGGGAATAACGGAAACGCTCCATTGATGTAAGTATTACCCTGGCCATTTAACAGGCCGTGACCATCTGCACTGGCTGTTCCAGCTGCACAAGCAACAGCAAATTCTCCATTGGGTGAGCCGGTGAAGCCTGGTAGATTGTAGCTTGCTGCGCCATTCAACTGATCTATGAATATGGCGTTCAATCCGGAAGCTGCGCCAGAAGCATCCAGACTGTTATTTTCAATATCCAAACATGCTGTTCCTGTGGCGGTGCCGCCGCCTGCTAAGGTTGAACTCATTGCCGATATGGCGAAGCCACCCAAGCCTGAAACGTCATTATTGGTGATGTTTGAATTGAAAACACCGTTACCATCATGGGCAAAATCAAGCCCAGCAAAACCATCGATGTTTGCCACCGTGTTGTTGTTCACTGTGCTGCTGTGTGCGATGTTTTGTGCTGTGCCTACTAAAATGCCGCTGCCGTTAACTGAACCTGATGAAGCACCCATGGTACCAATCATATTACCATCTATGGTTCCAACAACAGCACCACTTCCAGAGACATAATTACTGGTTAGGGCATTGCCGTTGGCATTGTTGAAAGTATTACCAGTCACTGTGTAAATGATGTTGATACCCGCACCCGTTCCTGCACCTGATAAGGTTACACCACCACCGCCGGGTACAATATTCGGGTGGGTGTTGTTGAAGGTATTATTGGTGATAGATACGGTTTGCATAGAGGTGCCTAATGCGTTGGTATTGATGTTATCACCCCGAGCGCCAGTGAATTCAACGCCATTAACTAAAACAGTCGCAATGGCATTACCTGAAGTTTCTAATAATAAGCCGTCATTACCGTTAAAGCTTGCAGGGCTGGCATCCAAACCAATAACTGCTTGGTTGTTGCTGCTGTCATTGATGGTTAGATCCAGAGAGCCGGCCGTATTGATAATGCGTATTTGATCTTCAATACCACCTGATATGCTGTTACCGCTGAGGATAGACACACCAGACAGATTGGTGAAGCTTATGGCTCCCTCATCATCCACTGCTGAGTCACCATTGGTACCATTGATGACTGAATCAATCAGGCTGAAATTAGTCACATTTTCACCCTTGATGGCGAAATTACTGATGTCATTAAACTGCATCAAAGCCAGTTCTACATCATTGGTGCTACTCATAAAGACACCATTGCCGAATATGTCAGAGCCATTTCCTCCTGTTCTATTAGAAATGGTGCCACCTGATCCAGCAACGTTACCTACGCCTGTGACGCGAAAGCCACCTAGGTTGCCTGTATTAACCAGTCTGATACCATTGGAATCAAAATTTGCCGTTGAATTAATCGTTTGAAAGGTGACATGGGTGGCTGCTATGTCTACTCTATTGATCAAAACTGCGAGACCTTCAGTATTGATGGTGCTGTTATTACCTGTAACAGAAATACTGCCACCACTAGTGGCGCTGAATGCGATGCCTTCTGTGGCAGTGATTTGTAAGGTGTTGGTGAAACTGACATCGGCTGTTGAACTAGTGTAATCAAACACCCTTAATGTGTTGCCATTCAAGGTAACTGGATTAGCAAAAGTCAGCGTTCCGGTCAGGCCTCGTAAAAACATCCCTCTTTGTGATGGATTGGTTGTGGCATTAATGGTGTCAAAATTGGCAGCGGAAAGGTCACCACTGGTGTCGATACTGATCGCACCACCAGTACCGTTAATTGCCAGTTCCTCAACAGTTAATGTACCAACAACAGTACCTGATACACCAAAACCTGTGGTGTTACCGACATCTATACCCCGTAAGGTATTACCTGAAGCCAGATTAATGCCATTGCCGGTGCTGGTGATTATGGGGCGTGTCCCTCCTAAAGTGGGTCTGGCGATACTCAAAGGTGCAGCTGTGATACCGGTGATGGTATCAAACGCACCAGTGGTACCTTGACCCAATAAAGTTTGGGTGTTGGCCAAGGTGATCCCTGCTTCTGCATAGGTGCCAGTACCGGTAGCCAAATAGATGAAATCTCCAGCAGCAGGGTTGGTAGAAGCATTGAATGCAGCCAGTGAGTTAAATGGCGTTTGTAAAGTACCATCACCACCGGCAGCGGCCGTATTGTCAATGAACCAAATGGTGTTACCAGATACGTTTAGCGTCACAGTGGTTACTGGGCTACAAGCTGAGGGCAGGGGTGTGCCGTTGTCGCAGACTTGATAATCAAAGGTGTCAGCCCCGATAAATCCAGCTGGTGGATCATAGGTAAACTCACCACTTGTGTTATTCACCAAAACAGTACCACCTTGATCGGTGGCTATGGTACCAGTTCCCTGAATGGTCAAGGCCGTACCTTCAGGATCGGTCGCATTTGCCAACAGATCACTGGCGCCATCAGGTACAGATATTCTGATGTTGGTGGTGACTGGTATAGGCCCAGGTGCAGTTACTGTTGGTGGATCATTAACTGCTGTGACATTGATATTAAAACTTTGTGCAGGCGAGGTATCTACACCGCCATTAGCAGTACCGCCATCATCCATTAAAGTTAAAGTAATGGTTGCTGAACCATTGGCATTAGCAGCTGGTGTATAAGTTAAATCTCCATTAGCAGCCACTGTAGGTCCAGCTGAGAACAATGCAGCATTGGTGTTGCCAGTTATGTTGAATGTTACAACTTGCCCCGCTTCATCTGGCGGGCCTGCTGATATGGCTGTTGCCCAACCAATAACTGTTTGTGCTCCTGCATCCTCAGCAACGGTTTGATCTGCACCCACAGTGAATGAAGGCGCGTCGTTGATGAAGTTAATAGTGATGGTGAACATTTGGGTAACAGATGTGTCTAAGCCGCCATTGGCTGTACCACCATCATCCATTAGATCAACACTGACTGTGGCCGAACCGCTGACATTAGCAGCTGAGGTATAAGTTAAGTTACCAGCTGCATCGATGGCAGGTTGAGCACTGAATAATGCGTTGTTGTTATTGGTGACATTGAAACTGCCTGTTTGGCCTGCTTCATCGGCAGGGCCTACTGATATGGCTGTGGCCCAACCATTAACGGTTTGTGACCCAGAATTTTCCAGTATCGTTTGATCAGCACCAGCTGTAAATGATGGCGCATCATTGACTGTGGTGACGGTGATGCTGAAGTTTTGTGTAGGAGAGGTGTCATCACCGCCATTGGCAGTACCACCATCATCCATCAACTCTAAACTGATGTTCGCGACACCATTGGCATCTGCTGCTGGTGTATAGGTTAATGTGCCATCAGCTGCGACAGCTGGACCGACACTGAATAATGCAGCATTGTCATTGGCGGTGATGTTAAAGGTTAACACTTGTCCTACTTCATCAGGAGGGCCGGCCGAAATGGCAGTAGCCCATGCCACCACTGATTGTGCGCCAGCATCTTCTAGAATAGATTGATCAGCTCCTACAGTGAAAGAGGGTTCATCATTAACAGCCGTCACACTGATGATGAATGTTTGGATGG
>CALDFB010000212.1 GCA_937942365.1 uncultured Marinicella sp.
GGTAACGTGTACACAGCTAACCTTCACAATGGCCGAATCATTAAAATCACCCCCAATGGAGAACAACATTTCGTGGCTCGCCCCACACCTCCTGAAGCTATTTTTGCCATTGGTCATTTGGATTATGCAGAGCAACGTTTATATGCCACTGGCATCCAAACCCAAGCACTGTATCGAATCAATCCAGATAATGGTCGGGTCAGGACAAAAGACATCAGTAACAGAGTCACCTTTCCCAATGGCATTACATATGACAGCTCTCAACAAGCCATGGTCGTTACCCCAGGTTTTACCAACGTAGCTGAAATGGTCAGATTCCGTGTGAGACAAAGGTCTCAATAATAATACCAGCGTATAGTGCTATTTTTCACTGGTCTTTAACCAACAATAAAGTAAGGAAGATTTCCCCTTACTTTATTGTTCAAGCAATCAAAGATTGAGGCCCTCACTGGCATAATTGTGAGCAATTAGATCAACATCAAAACAATCATGAAAGCCAATACTTGCCTGATAGAGGCTACTTTTGCTTATTGATTTCAACCTCACTACCCCATTATTCATAACAAATATCTAAAAACATATATTAAATATCATTTTTCTGATATTAATCATTGCTTTATGGAGGGAATTTAAGAATAATTAGTAAGACTAATCATAACTACTTAATTATATGACTGAAATTGATGCGTCAACCCAGCTTTTTTCGCAAGCAGCGGTTTTACTTATGGTGGGAATGGCATTTGTTTTTGTCTTTTTAAGCCTACTTATTGTCATTATTAAATGGTTTATATCACCTTTGGGTAATCGTTTCCCAGACCCCTTGTCACCGGTTAAAAGTATTGGCAATAAAAAAAGCCCAGATGCAAATAATGAAACAGCAAGAATCGCAGCAGCCATCAGTGTTGCAATCAATCAATACCGCAAAAAAAACCTCTAAAAATCAAAGACTTTAAACAACTCACCGACTACGAATTAAACCAGAAACAGGAAAAATTATCATGTCAAAACCCAGTAAATCAAAATCTTTAGGCATCACTGAACTGGTATTAAGAGACGCACACCAATCTTTACTAGCCACCAGAATGCGTATTGAAGACATGTTACCTATCGCACCTGTATTGGACGAAGTTGGATTTTGGTCAATCGAATCTTGGGGTGGTGCGGTCTTTGATTCATGTATCAGGTATTTAGGTGAAGACCCATGGGAACGGATTCGTGCGCTCAAAAAGGTCATGCCAAAAACTAAGCAGCAAATGTTGTTCCGAGGACAAAACATCTTAGGATACAGACACTATGCCGATGACTTGGTGGAAAAATTTGTCGAAAGGTCTTATGAAAACGGGGTGGAAGTGTTCAGAGTATTTGATGCCATGAATGATGTACGCAATATGGCAACAGCGATCAAAGCAACCAATCAAGTAGGTGGCCACGCGCAAGGCACCCTAAGTTATACGGTCAGTCCTGTACATGATTTACAAGGTTGGTTAACCATGGCGAAACAACTTGAGGACATGGGCTCTGATTCATTGTGTATCAAGGATATGGCTGGTTTATTAAAACCTTACGTTGCTACAGAACTGATCACAGAATTAAAAAAGTGTATAGATATACCCATTGCCTTACACTGTCATGCCACCACTGGATTAAGCGTCGCCACACACATGAAAGCCATAGATGCTGACATCGATGTGATCGACACAGCCATCTCATCAATGAGTATGACCTATGGTCACTCAGCCACCGAAACCATAGTCTCTATTGTTGACGGCACCCCTCGCGATACGGGCATTGACTTAAATAAACTTGAAGAAGTGGCCACCTATTTTCGCAATGTGCGTAAAAAATATGCCCAGTTTGAAGGCAGCTTGAAAGGCATTGATGCACGAATCCTGACCGCACAAGTGCCGGGTGGCATGCTGACCAACATGGAAAACCAACTTAAAGAGCAAGGCGCTGATGATAAGCTCAATGATGTGCTCACTGAAATACCCGAAGTAAGAAAAGATCTTGGGTATATTCCACTGGTTACCCCCACCTCTCAAATCGTGGGTACCCAAGCTGTTTTGAATGTTTTGACTGGCGAACGCTATAAAAACATCACCAAAGAAACTGCAGGCGTACTCAAAGGAGAATATGGAGCCACCGCTGCTGCAGTGAATGCTGAATTACAACAACAGGTTTTAGATGGAACCCAGGCCATTACATGTAGACCAGCAGACTTACTCACACCAGAAGTTGATACCTTGACCCAAGAATTAATTGATTTGGCCAAAACTGAAAATATCACACTGGCTGAGGATGTGATAGATGATGTCTTGACCTATGCCCTGTTTCCCCAAATTGGTTTAAAGTTTTTAAAGAACCGAAACAACAAAGATGCGTTTGAACCTGCACCTCATGCAGCTGATACTGCATCTACTCAACCGCCAGTTCAATCATCATCAAAACAAAACTCACACCAGACTGTAGAGAATTATTCAGTTAAGGTAGACGGCAAGACCTATGAGGTACAAGTCGCACCCTCAGGTAGGGTAAACCATATCAATGAAACCGTTGCAGCGAAGAGCGAGTCCACTTCATCAGCGGTGAATACAGAGACATTAGAGGCTCCTTTATCCGGTAATATATTCAAAATCAACGTCAATGTGGGTGATCAAGTGAATGAAGGCGATGTATTGATGGTATTGGAAGCCATGAAAATGGAGACCGAAGTTGTTTCATCAATTACTGGCACTGTTTCTACAGTACATATTCAAACAGGTGATTCGGTTAAAGTTGGCCAAACCTTGTTGAGTTTTGGGTAAGAACTGATGGAATTACTGAACACTTTATGGCACTCAACTGGTCTGGCTCATTTCGAATGGGGCCAAGTTATTATGATGTTGATTGGCTTGGGCCTTCTTTATTTAGCAATCGTTAAAAAATTTGAGCCCTTGCTGTTATTACCGATTGGTTTCGGAGCCTTGTTAACCAATATTCCATTAGCAGGTTTTTCTGAAGTCGGCGGTTTATTACATTATATCTATTATGTGGGGATAGACACAGGTGTCTTTCCACTGCTTATTTTTATGGGTGTAGGTGCCATGACTGATTTTGGCGCTTTGATAGCCAATCCCAAGATGCTGTTACTTGGTGCAGCTGCACAATTTGGTATTTTCACCACTTTATTCGGCGCGATCGCTCTTAATGTCATACCTGGCATTGAATTCAGTTTACAAGACGCTGCTGCCATTGCCATAATCGGTGGCGCGGATGGACCAACAGCCATATTTCTGGCATCTAAATTAGCGCCTGAATTACTCGGTGCTATAGCGGTTGCTGCCTATTCATACATGGCATTGGTCCCGATCATCCAACCTCCGATCATGCGTGCCTTAACCACAGAACAGGAACGCAAAGTTCAAATGACTCAATTACGCCACGTGACAAAAACTGAAAAAGTTACCTTCCCTCTGGCTGTATTGTTAATGACCATTTTATTCTTACCCGCAGCCACTCCATTGGTTGGGATGTTTTGTTTGGGTAATTTAATGCGAGAATCAGGGGTGGTCGAAAGACTGAACTCAACCGCCCAAAATGAATTGATTAATATGGTGACTATATTCTTAGGGCTGGGTGTAGGTTCAAAACTCAGCTCTGATAAATTCCTTAATGTCGAAACAATAGGTATTCTGGCGCTTGGTGCCGTGGCTTTCTCAATTGGTACAGCCACAGGAATTTTGATGGCCAAAGTAATGAACAGATTCTCCAAGGACCCCATTAATCCATTGATTGGTGCCGCAGGTGTTTCGGCAGTACCCATGGCGGCCCGTGTTGCCAACAAATTGGGACTTGAGGCCAACCCACATAATTTCTTATTGATGCATGCCATGGGCCCCAACGTGGCTGGTGTATTGGGTTCTGCCGTGGCTGCTGGTGTGTTATTGGCACTGGTTGGTCAATAATTAACTCAGTATTGACACCCTCATTTCAATTATTTTATCAGCGCTTCAAACTGTTTTTTATAATAACTGTCACGATCATAACCCTTTGTTAAATCAACCGGAGTTTCGCCAAAGCTATTTTTTATATGCTGATCAGCACCAGCTTGCAACAAGGTTGCTACAGTTGAAAAGTCTGGTTTACTACCGCTATATAGCGCTTCCATCGCAGTTTCTGTTGCAACATGCAATGGTGTATTACCACTTTCATCTTGTATATTAATATCTATTCCACCTTGAGAAATGATGTACTTTACTTGCGCTTGGTTTAAAGACATACCAGCAGTCCAATGCAACAATGTTTGGCCAAATTCATCTGCAGCATTTAAATCTGAGCCTTGATCAATATAGGCTTTGAGCGCAGGCAGCCAATTATCCTCCAATAAATATTCATACAAATCATCGCCAGATATTTCTGCTGTTCCAGAATCGATTAATTGAGAAATAATATACCGTTCTTTATTCTTGGTTTTGCGTTGCACCAAACCCACGCCAGGTGTATAACATTCTTCTGACACATTTTCTTCAATTTCAAACTTATAAGCCAAACATTTAAATTGACCGGCAGGTACCGTAACTGTGCGATGACCAAGAAAGGTAATATTAACTTCTGAGTATTGATAAGTCTCACCAGCTGTTAAGTTCTTATTTAATAGAATTTTATCAACTGATTGCTCCTCGTCACCATTACATTCCGCCACCAGATCATAATCACAATAAACCAAAACATGGACGCCATCTTTTGAGTTTCTCACAAACTCACCATCAGCAGTATAAGAACCGCCTTCATACCACAGTTGACCATTTATGATTTCTTGATAGTTAATCTTATGTCTCTCAACACTTTTATCACCATCATAGATAATTTCGTAATCCCAATATTGAGCAAACCCCATGGGTATCAGGTCTGCGCTCATATCAAGATCTTTGTATGCAGCATCAGGCGCCCCATTTTCTTGAGATAAATCACCCTTGTAATAATTGAAAAGAATCAGGCCACTAAGAAACATTACAATTAAAATGCTTAACAGAAAAAGCCGATGTCTGACGGTGTTTGAAAACATATATATTCAACCTTAAATCTATGAATCAATTATAGGATATTAATTCCAATAAAAACCTTGATCTAAAATTTTTCTTATAATCTGCATCACCTGGCTCAAAGTTAATACAGTATGAACTATGATCCTTAGGTCTCAACCCCACTTCTGCTGTTTGAACAATTGGTTGATTACTTTCAACATCGTAACCAGCTGAAATTGTATCGACACCATTACTGTATTGATTATTTTCAACTTCTAAACACAGGTAACTGGCATCTTCTTAGTCCTATAAAAGCCTCACAACGCGATAACCGTCATTATGATGCCCGATTGGAATATCAACCTCACCATCAAGTGAAGAATTAATAAATTCACCAGTAAAATAATCCTCTGCACCAGTGAATTCAATGCCGTCAATAAAAACGTTTACTGTTTTTGGCTCATCTGCATGATTACTGAGGATGATGTAATGATCACCTGCATAATTTCTAGTACCAATACGAACCTTACTTTCATTGCTACTTGCTGACCAACGAGTCCAATGAGGTTCCCTAATTAAAGGTAACATGGTATCCAATCTCGCAAAAATGCCGTCCTCTCCTTTTACTGCTGGTGCCCAAACATTGTCTTCAAAGTTCAATTGACAAGGCTCACCTCCGGAAGGTTGAAACTCTGTACCATCTCGCCACATCCCAAGTGCTTTACCTCCTTGAATGATACCAAAGAACAAAGCCGGAACGAATTGCTCATGATGATAACATTGCAGTTGAATCATAGGCGCAGGTGCTTTTTGATTATGCGACTTATCAATAACACCTAAAGTCTCTTTAGGCTCAAGCTGCAACCTACCTGCTGAACCCAGTGCAGAATAGGATCCCGAAAAATCCATTAGCTTACTCATATCATTCAAATATGAGCGAGCTAAGCCATAAGTTCCATTTAACATAAAGATCGGATGCATACGTTTTTGAGTTACCTCATCAGTATCCAGTTCATCAATGATCTGAATTAATTTTTCCTTATGTTCACGAAACTGACGCCAATTATTTTCGTTGTCATAGTAATACCATAAGAAGGCCTCAGGTTTACCGACTGATTCAAGATGAGTCTTGAGAGCTGGAATAAGCGTTTTTATAAAATCATTACCGTCAACCCTAAAAGGCTGCGATCCGGATGGCGCCACAAACTCTATCCCAGCCTCTAGAGGCCTTATAACATCTCTCTCAAGCAAAAAAACACCCATCAAACCATTAAAACCATACTCAACATAACGTAAACTGCGTTGAAACAATCTCTCAGCTGGAGAGATACCCTCATCACCATGTCGTGAGTAATACATCATTTTAGGAAAGACAGGGATCCACTCACCATTTCTCTTAATGGTAAAGTTACCCAAGTCATCAATCCTTACATAAGGCCCTTCATAATGGTTTTTTGTGATGATGATTTCTCGTGGTTGAATTTCATCTGAGCGAACCACTTTCACATCATCTATGAATACTCTAGAAGAGCTATCAAGGTTCGAACCATCTGCTCTGACCTGCTCTGGCTGAGGTTCATATTCTGGTCCATTAGGGTTTGCCTCAAAAGTTGTACTGTGAGATCTTCTGTCTGTTCCAATAAAGATTCGACACATACCATTTTCTGTGCTCGGAATAAAAGGAACCAATACCTCCTCCCACACACCATCCATTGATGCATTCCAACTGGATGATCCACCATGAACTTGAATGCTGACACTTTGACCTTTCGGAAAATTGGTAACTTTCATGTATGCACTCAACACATAGCGCTGGCCATTTTCACAAGCAAATGAAGGCCCGGCCAATTGATTCAGATGTGCAACCAACTCGACACTACCACTGCCATCTTGTGTATGCGAATCCGTACTGAATAAATGACCTCTTGACTCCACCGACCACCCTTTTGTCCCATCAAAATTTGGGTTTTGTGTAATTAAGTTAGTTAAACCAGTGTCAACCGCCCGATCTGAAATTGATACGGGCTCGGTAATGACTTCTTCAAAACGATCAGCAAAAATAACATCCGGAGAAGTTATCACAAGCCCATCTATATATATGTCATCGCCTATATTGCCCTCAATTGAAGCATAGGCTCGAATAATAATTTCATCACCTGTTGCAATAACAGTCTGTTCATAACGTCGCCAAAAAGGGGTATCGATATATTGAACTTCAAAATCTTCGACGCCTTCCCATTGAGTCAAAGCCTGTGTTTGCCCAAGCTCTCTTTTTGCCCATAAACTGATGGTGTATGAAGTTGCTGGCTTAGTAGGAAAACGATACTCAATACGATCAAATTGACCACCTAATGAGGTTACACCACTGATGGAAGCACCACCGAACTTAACATCATCCATGTTTACATTAAGTGTGATGTTCGAACTTGCACTCCACCCGTTTAAAGATAACTGCTCGCCATTCAAAGTTGCTGCATTTTGTCCACTCAAACTACTTTGCTGTGCAAAAGACAACTGCTTGACATCGTTGAGTTCTTGTTTTGCAGCAATAACGTTATGCGGAAGCCAAAACATACAACTCAATACCCAAATTTTTATAATATTGTCATATTTATACATAGCAATCACCTAACACTTTTACCCTAGTGATATATTTTCTTAAATAACCACACTCTAAAAATACATGAAATTCATTTCTTTAAAAACTGTGCAATCATGGTTCTAAAGTTCCTTTCTTGAACCACGTTTAAAATTATCTCACATAATTTAACTTAAATAATGCCAAGCTGTTCAAATAAACTAAGTGACTATTGATATAAAATTCACAGGGATATAAAGCGTTTTAGACTGTTTAAAAACAGTCATATCAGGCTCGAGTTAAGCTTTTAATCGTTATTCAATAGGAGTTCCCAGTGCTCATACTCTCTTCCATAAGACCTTATTTCACCGACCCATTAATTTGGATTGGGGTTGTACTCATTTTGATATTTTTATTAATCAAGTACCTTTTAAATAAAAACGTCATCACGCAACTACCCGATTGGCTGGCATCTGAAGCATCAAAAAAATTAATAAAACATGGCTATTTATTGGGTATTTTGGTCACTATCTTGGGATTTGGTTTACAACATCATGAGCTTAACAAAGCAGAACAGAATTTGACCAAAAATTTAATTAATACCGAAGTCAAAAATAACTTAGCAACCATCCAGTACATTTCAAAGAACATTCAAATTTTATTGGATTCTCACCAAATTCTATATGAAGCATTACGTCATACTGACTCTAAAATCATGCAATACTTATTCCCTACCACAGTACAAGATTCTGATAAAAACAAACAATTGAGTCAAAGAGTAGAAGTTGCATTCAATGCACTCAAGGAATCTAATCTATTGAAGAAAACGGCAGCCATGAATGCATTAAACTCAAGTAAAAAACGCATCAATGTCATTATTCACCCCATCCATGAAAGCTTAAATGTTATGCGAAATCCAGCAGGTCAAAACATGGTCATTGAAACAGAACTTTGGCAAACCCATCAAGATGTGATTACCCAGTTAGACGGATTTGATCTTGCCAAATACGAACAAAACCTTACTTTAATGCAATCATTAAAAAATGAGTATGAACAAACATTAGAAGACAATGCAGACTATGTTGATGAGGTCATGAATTTCTTAGAACCCAGCACTTTTATAGGCAATGGCCCAGTTTTCGAGATTATAACCAAAGAAAAAAAATCTTTGGATTCACTGATTACATTGAATAACAAAATTAAAGCTGTACTTCCAGAACTGCAACGGATGCACCTTGATTGAATCACATTAAATAAACAGAAAGACCACTTAAATTTCTCTGTAAAACCTTAAATCCATTACCTGACTTTTCTGCAGTATAATCTTTTATTTCTCTTTGAATTATACTGATGAAAACCGTAACTCTTATTCTGATTTCATTAATCACTTGTGCGTCATTGGCTAACGAAGTTGAAACATATACCGTTTCAAATGATGGCAAAATTCTCGCACTGGCTTTCGACGATTCAATTATTCGTCTTTATGACCTAAACAATGGAGAGCTGTTGCATCAACTGAAATCACACAAAGACAGCATTCAAACGCTGAATTTTAATTCAGATGGAAGCAGGCTCATTTCAGGTGATTGGGGTGATTATGCCATTATTTGGGAGGTTAAAACCGGCAAAGTGATTAAGAAAAAAAATATGGGAGAGACTGTAATGCATGCCATTTACGCTGCCAATGACCAGTATTTAGTGATGGCAATAGATGAAAAACCCTTGGCATTTTATGATCTGGACCTTGAAAACAAAATCAGTAGCTATGCCATTTTTGACCGACTACAAACCTCTGAAAATAAAAAGTTTTTAGCCGGCCAACGCATGTACTCATCCAATTTTAAAGATGCGGCAGTTATTGTGGTGGATGTCTTGAATAATAATAAAATAATGGAAATCCCGGAAGACTCTTACGACGACGAAATCTATTTCAGCAAGGATTCTTCCATCGTTGTTGTCCGAGATTACTCTGATTTTCATGTGTGGGACATCACAAGCAAAAAGAAATTAGGTGTCATTGATACTGAACTTGATGTAGATGAATCTTTAATTAATCAGGTCGCCGATCAACTTTGGTTAACTGGAGACAATAAAGTTGAGGTTTGGGATTACCGAACACAAAAACTCCTATGTTCATTTGCAATCAATGATTTAAATGTAGATAAAATCAATGACTTAAGTTTTTCTCCCGACGGTAAAAAAATTGCCATTTCACTGTGGTTAGAATCTGATACCAGCTCAGTTATCGTACTTGATTCAAAAGACAATAGTAATAGATGGAAGATCGAACCAATGAGCAAAAAAGCTTTTGCTTTAGAATTCATAGATAATGATACATTGTTGATAAACACTTCATATCCCATCGAGATATGGGACACCAAAAATAAAAAAATGAAGTTCCTTTTAACTCAAACTGGCAATCACGCTAACAAAAGTATACAAGACATATTTCGACAAGACTATATCGCTTATCAATACACAGGAAGTATCAATGGCATAGACTCAGACGGAAAAGGCAACATCATACTGACCGGTGCAAGTAGTTCAAATGGATCAATTTCAATGGACAACAAAGGAAAGTTGGCTGAAATTTTTCAAAATAACTACAGCACTGGTTATGATGCGCGTTATTCTCATGATGGTAGTCTAGCTGCTTTTGCTTACCATGGCGAACATTTGCTGCTTTACAATACTGATGATGGTAGTTTGTATGCCCACCTGGATTTAGGAGGTGTTCCAAGTGGGTTCAGAATCATTAAATTTTCAGCAGATGACAGTTTACTGGCTGTTGGCTCAGATGATGGCAGTGTTCATATTGTTGATGTAAAATCTAAAAAGCCCATTAAACATGTTGAATTTTTCACCGATGAAGTCGGTAGTGATGGTACATTTTCACTTCAGTGGTTAAGTAAAAATAAACTTTTAGTAGGTACTTTAGAAAATATATATGAGCTAGATGTAAGTTCTGGAACCCATAAAAAAGTTTGGGATACCGGGGCCACAGCCTTACATGCCTATTTTGAAAATAATCAAATCAAATACATTGCTGTTGGTCAATATGACGATGATTTAATTGTGTTAGACAAAGACTATAATAAAATCAAATCCACTGAGCAAACGGGTGTTGGCAGATTGGCTACCACCAAGGATGGCAAAAGGATAGTTGCTTTGGCTGCTTACAATGCATTTGTTTGGGACCTTGATAATAATACATTCAGTGAATGTGAAATGTCCAATAGAAGCCTTTGGGGCATGGCTTTTGATGAGAGCAGTAATGAAATTTATGTGGGTGGCGATGAAGGTAAAGTCCTGAAATATGACATTAATTGTAAGACACTTAAATAATAAAGCTTGAATATTCGCTGTCAAACTGTTTTTGATCGCAGGATTGAAGTAAGAAAATTTTGAAATCATTGAAAATACCAGCCAATGATAGAAATGGCCTATCTATTTTGGTTTCACTTTTTCAAAAAAAAGCCAGTGCAAAGCACTGGCTGTTTGGGGTTATAAAAATCACTGTATCATCGAACCAATGATTCAAAACCATTGGCAAAAATGAGGTCTTCAATTTCAAATAATGGTTCATATGAAAATGTGCCTCTGCCCAAAGTATTAATGAATAACTCATTAATAACTGAATCGTATGTCAGTCCAAAAATTGGGGCGTTAGGTAGATCTACAGTCAGTTCACTCCATTGTGTAAAACCCGTCTCTTCACTGGCGATAAACAAACCACTGTCTGCACCCACCAATAAGACATCATTTGTTCCAAATGAATTAACAGCATAAAGCACAGTCCATAACCTACCTGGACCCAATGCTGGCAGATTGCCAGATACATCACTCCAATTATCACCAGTATCACTGGTGATGAATACACCACCAGATATTTCAGTAAAAGCAGCTTTACTGGCATTGCCTTGATGCTGAGATACCGCGCCAATTATGTTAGCTGAGCTAAAAACTGAAACCAAATCTTGACCTGCTGCTGTTCGCCTGAATAAATCGGAATTAGCAGCAACATACAATTGTTCTGCGTTTCCAGGAGCTCCAGCTGCGATTGAATTTGGTCCAATAGCCAATGCTTGAATACCAGTTGGAGTTAATTGACTTATGGTATTACCCTGATCAAATGATTCATAAAGGCCGCC
>CALDFB010000213.1 GCA_937942365.1 uncultured Marinicella sp.
GGTTCAGACTTTGGTTATCAATTGGCAGTTAACTTAGGGTTAACAATCATCCCAAAGCAGGCAGCTTTGGTTCCTTTTGTGTTCACCGATGGTTATAAAGATTTATTCAGCAGCTTATCGGGTATCGCTGTTAATGTTGAATTAGAATTACCTGAGGATAAGTCTGCTCCTACATTTAGACACCAAATGTTGTTTACACATCGAGGCTTGAGTGGCCCAAGCATCTTGCAAATATCCAGTTATTGGCGGTCAGGAATGAATTTGCTTGTTAATTTAATGCCAGAAGATGATGCAGCAAAACTATTGTTGCAAGCCAAGCTAGCAACACCTCAAGTTGTATTGAATCAGTGGCTCAGTGATTTATTGCCCAAAAAAGCAGCTTATGGCATTTTAAAACATGAGTTCCCTAAATGGCATGACCAGCCATTACAGAGCCTATCTGCTGATGATATCAATGTGATCGCTGAACTGCTTAACGCCTGGCCGCTTAAACCGTCAGGTACAGAGGGTTATCGCACGGCAGAGGTGACGCTGGGTGGGGTAGGTACGCAACACTTATCATCTAAAACCATGGCCTGTCTCAGTAAACCACATATTTACTTTATTGGTGAGGTGATCGATGTGACTGGCCATTTGGGTGGCTTTAACTTTCAATGGGCATGGGCTTCTGCTTTTGCTGCCGCTGAGGGCATCATAAACTCATGAGCTGAATTTGGGTTTCACCAGATGCCAGTATGCTGAGCGCAACATAGGTTTATGTTATCATCATCCAATGTGTGCTGATATTTTTGAATCTCCTGTTGATCGATTGATTTATTGGGCGAGTGTAAAGCCTGATGGCGTTTTTCTCACTCAGCCTATCAAAGACGAAATTTATGAATACACTTGGGCACAAGTCTTGGATGAAGTATCCAGAGTGGCTCAGTACCTCAGACGATTACCTCAAGGTAGCCATATTGGCATCATATCGCTCAATTGTGCACATTGGTTTATGGCAGATTTGGCGATTCAGATGGCAGGCCATGTCTCAATCCCCATATATCCAACCGCAACCACGGATACGGTCAACAAAATATTAATACATGCAGAAGTCAAAGCAATTTTCTTAGGAAAGATGCTGTCTGCTGAAAAGACACTGGATCATTTGCGAGCAGCGATCAAAGATCAATCTATTGAACAGTTGGCTATTTATGAACCTTATCCTGAGATCCCTTTTTGGCAACAATTGGTGGATGAAAATCCAGCCATAAAACAGCCGGCTCAACAACAAGCAAATGACCTTCTGAGTATCATATATACTTCGGGTACCACAGGTGACCCCAAAGGTGTGATGATTTCATATCGAGCCGTTCAAGCTGCCATCAATTTAGTTAAAAGTGTGGTGGTTGTGGATGATCAGGATCGTTTTGTATCCTATTTGCCCTTGGCACATGTTGCAGAGCGCATGGCAGTAGAATTCGGTGCTTTGTATCATGGAGCTCATGTCTCATTCATTCGTTCATTAGAAACCTTTACAGATGACATCAAAGCAGCTGAGCCCACTGTGTTTTTTGCTGTGCCTCGTATTTGGGTCAAAATTAAGGCAGCCATTGAAAATAAGTTAGGTGGTACAAGAGTATTGAAAATAATATTCAGCATCCCATGGTTAGGCCGGCGTTTTAAACAAGCATTACTGAATAAACTGGGTTTTCAAAATATTCGTTACGCTTTGTGTGCGGCAGCGCCAGTGAATAAAGAGGTTTTGCAGTGGTTCAGTGATTTAGGTCTCAAACTGAATGAAGCTTATGGCATGTCAGAAACCTGTGGTTTGTCTCACATGACTCATCCATCTGATACGAAAATGGGTAGCGTGGGCCGAGTGATTGATGGATGTGATTGTAGGTTGTCTGCAATTGGTGAAGTGTTGTTGCGAAACCCAGCCATGATGGATGGATATTACAAACAACATGATATGACAGCTGAAACTATTGATGCCGATGGTTGGTTGCATACGGGTGATTTAGGAGAAATTGATGATGAGGGATTTCTATACATAACAGGGCGTAATAAAGATATATTTAAAACCAGTAAAGGAAAATATATATCACCATCTCCAATTGAGCAGCAGTTTCATGCAGCTTTGGGCGTTCCTCATTTGATTTTGATGGGAAATGGTTTTCCGCAACCTTTTATGGTCATTTCAACCCATGAGTCAGCATTTAAAGAAGAGCCCCAAAAATTGATGCAAATCTGTCAAGAACAACTGAGCAAACTGAACTTAAAACTGGAAGCCCATGAACAATTAAGTCATATTTTCATTTCTCATCAAAGTTGGGATGTTGAGAATGGTTTGTCGACGCCAACTTTAAAAATGAAACGTGGTGCCATAGAAAAGTTTTATCAATCTCATGCAGAGCAGCTGATGTCTTCATCTTCAGAACAAGTGATGCTGATACACTGAATTTTATTGGGTAAGGTTAATTTCCCAATGCATTAAACGCATCCAGCTGTTCTTGGGTGGCTTCTTTTTGATATTTATCTTTCCATGCTTTGAAATCCATTTTGTAAATCTCTTTTTTAGCCTCATCGATACTTAATTTCAGATCCATTTCTTCAGCTTCAGCCACCATCCACTTTGAAAGACAGTTGCGGCAGAATTTAGCCAGAATCATCAGATCAATGTTTTGTACGTCTTTGTTGTTGTCTAGGTGGTCTATTAAACGATCGAGGACACGTGCTTTGATGACGGTTTGTGTATTTAGGGTTTCTTTGTTCATTTAATTGGGTTGTTTTTAAATTTATATTTTATCACTTTATAGGGCTCCGTTAAATGAACTGAGCTGAAGTTAGGGTTAAATTGGGTGAGCTTATCAGTAAGGAAATGCTATTATTTTTACAACTTCATTCCCAATAAAGTACCTTGTTTAATGGCTCGCTTGGCATCTAATTCTGCTGCCAAATCAGCACCACCAATGATGTGGTAGTTATCTTTGTCTTGGTAAAGGTCTTTGTTTGAGACTTGGCCAGCACAAATAATCACATGATCAACATCTAATATTTGGTTTTTCTCTTTGACGGTAATATGTAAACCTTGATCATCAATTTTTTTGTAGTGAACACCAGTGATGGTTTTGACGCCTTTTTTCTTCAACGCCAAACGGTGAATCCAGCCAGTGGTTTTACCCAGGCCTTTGCCTGGTTTACTGGTTTTTCTTTGTAGCATATAGATTTCACGGGCTGATTTTTCATCATGCGCTTTGATCAATCCGCCGGCAGCTTCTATGCTTTTATCGATGCCCCACTCAGCACAGAACTCGTCAATGG
>CALDFB010000214.1 GCA_937942365.1 uncultured Marinicella sp.
CAAATAACGCACTCAGAACATGCTTCAAACAGTCATAAAAATTGGACCTACATTCAGCAGCTGGATCATTAAAGCACTCACCAATCACAAGACTATAAGCGCTTTTATGGAGCCCGCAATCCAATTGTTTGACCCCAATTGGCAATCTCAAGGTTACCATGCAAAAGTTATTGACCACCGAAAAGAAAATGAATGGGTATTTACACTTGTACTACAACCACAAAAAAACTGGCCATCATTCAATGCCGGACAACACATAGCGTTGCAAGTAGAAATAAACGGCATCAGATACACCAGAATTTTCAGCCTATCTAGCCCACCCAGTAACTTCAAAGACAACAGGCTAATAGAACTTACAATACGCCAACAAACAAAAGGAAAAGTAACACCTTGGCTCGCCAACTTTTTATCCAAAGGTGCTCAAGTAAGGATTTCTGCAGCCCAAGGTGAATTTAAACTGCCAGAACTCTCTCCTGCAGAAAAACAAACTATATTACTTATAGCCGGTGGCAGTGGCATCACCCCATTTCGAAGTTTCATACATCACTTAGCAGACGAAAACAAAAACCAGGACATTCATCTGATATATTACAACCATGGAGTCCAGCCTTTATTTAATAAAGAATGGCAAGCACTGGCAGAGGTGATGCCCAATTTAAGGGTCGATTTCATTGATACTACCCAGCAAGGTCGAATCACCAAGGAGCAATTGACACAATTATGTCCAGATTACATCAGCCGATTGATTTATCTATGCGGCCCACTTGGCTTAATAACTACCAGCAGGGACATTCTGTTAAAGTCTGGTGTAAAAGAAGCACAAATCAAGCATGAGCTTTTTGGCCCCAAACCCATCAAAAAACTGAGCCATAAAACCAATGGACAAGTTATATTTACCCGCTCAAAAAAACAAGCCAACTCTTACCCAGAGAAAACAAGCACTTTGCTTGAATTAGCCGAAATTAAAGACATCAACCCAATCAGTGGTTGTCGCATGGGTGTTTGTCATCAATGCAAATGCCATAAACAACAGGGTGTGGTTTATAACACCTTAACTGAAACCTACTCAGACACCGGCCCTGAAGATATACAGCTGTGTGTATCTTTGCCCGTAGGCGCGGTCTCTTTAGATCTGTAAATTGAATGACCCTAACATTAAATTAAATGCCATGAAATCTGATATTAACTATACTCAATTGAAAACCGACTTTGACCTCATCAGAAAACAAGTTAAGACTGATCTTGGCAGCACAGATGCCAACTACATACGACGTATCATCAGAATCCAACGCTTAGCTGAAATCGGAGGCCGAGTGGTCTTGATGCTGTGCTTTTTCAATCTCTGGTTTTTATTACCGGGCATGCTCATGCTCGCCTTCGCGAAAATACTTGATAACATGGAAATTGGCCATAATGTGATGCATGGCCAATACGATTGGATGAATGATCCCAACATCAACTCTCGTAATTTTGAATGGGATATTGCCAGTGATGCTGGGTCTTGGAAACGCATCCACAATCACGAACACCACACCTACACCAATATTATTGGCAAGGATCGTGACTTTGGCTATGGTTTATTAAGAATGAGTGATGATCTGGCTTGGCGTCCGAAAAACAGATGGCAATTCATCACCTACCTTAATCTTAGCCTGCTATTCGAATGGGGTGTGGCCTACCATGAATTGGCTGCAGAAAGGGTGTTCAAAGGAAAAAAGAAGAGCAATCGTACCAGTTCGCTTTCAGACAGTGAATTAAAACGCATGTTTTTTAGCAAAGCTGGCAGGCAAATATTCAAAGACTATTTATTTTTTCCCTTGTTAGCAGGGCCCATGTTTTTCTATATTTTGGCTGCTAACATGGGTGCAAATTTACTCCGAAACTTATGGACTTCTACCATTATATTTTGTGGTCATTTTACCGAAGGTGTTGAAACATTTTCTGAAGAAGAATGTGAAGGTGAAAGTAAAGGCCAATGGTATTATCGACAAATGTTGGGCTCATCAAACTTAACAGGACCACGTTGGTTTCATATCCTAACCGGGCACTTGAGTTGTCAGATAGAACACCACCTGTTTCCAGACATTCCTGCTCACAGGTATTATGATCTCGCTCCCAAGGTAGCAGCCATAGCCAATAAACACGGCATTCCTTACAACACCGGTAGCTTTTTTAAACAATATGGAGCGGTTTTAAACAGGATTTGGACCTATTCTTGGCCAGATAAAAAGAACAACAAAGATAAGAGCAATCAACCGATATAAAAATCCAAAGTTCAAATATTACTTTTTGTCTCTGAATCAATATTTTTTATACGGTCCAACACACTTCGATCAGCAACTGATTTTTATTGTACACCCTACCTAAAAATTCATCATTGGCATTAACCCTACCTACACCAGCAGGGGTTCCTGTAAAAAGGATATCACCATCTATCAGAGTCATAAATGAAGTGATTTCATCAAGTAAATCCAAAGGCTTGTGAATCATCAGCGAACAGCCACCTTGTTGTTTTATTTCGCCATTGATTATAAGTTCTAAATGTAAGTCTTTAATGTCACCAGGAATGGATACAAACTCACTACAAACGGCTGAATGGTCAAATGCTTTGGCACGCTCCCATGGCAAGCCTTGGCTTTTGAGTTCATTTTGAATCTTTCGTTTAGTTAAATCCAAACCCAAACCCACACCTGCCAATTGCCCCCCTTCAATGATAAAAGCCAATTCTGCCTCGTAATGAATCTCATCACCTCCTTTCAATACCAAATTTTCAGTAATGGCTGAATTAGGTTTAATAAATATAACAGGTTCACTTGGCATTGTATTGTTCAATTCTTTGATGTGCTCTACGTAATTTCGGCCAACACAAACAACCTTAGAAGGTGCTATTGTGTGATCATTGAACTTAACTTTATTTCGCATGGACAAATCAATCTGCTTCAGTCTTTATCGATGGTTGCAAAGAAACTGTCCTTATTCCAACTCGGTCGTTCTTTGGCATTCGCCACTTCGGTAGCTATGGCACGATTGATGGCTACAAACTGAGCCGCCACTTCATAATTAATGGGCAAGTCTAATTGATCTGATGGCTTGTGATAATGAAGCATCCTGAACTCCTGACTGGATAATTCATGTTCTTCAAAAACCATATCGGCATTGTCTGCCGTCACCAAGAAAACGGCAGGAATCCCTTTTTTCACAAAGCTGTATTGATCACTGCGCACAAATATGCCTTGCTCAGGCATCGGATCAGGAATTAAATTCATCCCATTTTTTTGTACTGCGTTTTCAATGACACCCCATAAACTGCTGTGTTGTGCTCCAAATCCGATCAACTGATCAAAAGCGTTGGTCAATATCGGCATGTCTAAATTAACATTAGCCACAATACTTTCAATTGGCACAGTCGGGTAATGTGCAAAATAATCAGAACCCAATAAGCCTTTTTCCTCAGCGGTAACCATAGCAAATAATATTGAACGCTTGGGTCGTTCATTCTGCTGAGTAATTTGGTGAGCCATTTCCAACAAAGTGGTGACCCCAGCTGCATTATCCATGGCACCATTATTGATCTTATCACCCAATTCTATGTGCGTTGATACACCTATGTGATCCGTGTGGGCGCTGAGTAACACGTATTCATTTTTTAATACTGGGTCTGAACCTTCTAATATACCGACTACATTTGGACTGTTGATATGTGAATGAGTGGACTGATAACTGATCCGAGCAGATAAATTCATGGGTTGTGCTTTGGGTTGAAGTCCTTTTTCGGTTTGTTTGATTATTTTCATTAAATCAATACCTGCCATCTCAAACAATTTTGTACCCGCTTCTACACTCAGCATGGCAGAGGCTAAAATTTCCGGGTTACCCTTTTCAACCTCACCTTGTTGATTCAGC
>CALDFB010000215.1 GCA_937942365.1 uncultured Marinicella sp.
GATTGGGCCAAACCTATGGCCGATAACAACTCTACTTTCATCTGGTTATCGGCGAATGATTTAACTTTGATGTCTTCGAAAGCTTGAGCCAATAAATCCTTAGCACCTATTTTTTCTCCCAAAGAATTATCGGGATTTGCTACGGAAAAAACACCCAACATAAACTCTTTAACTTCATTGGCTTTGATTGCTTCAAACTGGATCTTTTTAAACTGCCAACTGAAAACAACCACACTGATCAACAACATAGCCATGAGTGTAGTTAAAGCAGCAAACAAAGCACTTCTTCGCTTGGCAAATTTCCTCATTCGGTAAGGCCATGAATCAGGTGTGGCCTTAACCGGTTTATCACCTAACCAGGCCGACAGATCCTCTGCAAACAAATCCATGTTGCGATACCTTTTTTCAGGTTCTTGTTGTAGCGCTTGATTCAAAATATTACGCAAGTCTTTATCTTTGACGTGATTCTTGAGAACCTGCCAGATGTGTTCTTCGTCTCTGGCGCATGACTTTAACAAACGATCTGTAGGCAACGGCTGTTGTCCTGAAATCAATGATAAGCAAACGGCGCCAAGAGAGAACACATCCGTAGTCACGGCTATTGACTCTGAGTTAATTTGCTCAGGCGCCGCGTAAGTAGGCGTCAATGCCATAATCGTAGTCTCTTGAGGTGCGTCTACCTTACTCATCAGTTTTGCTATGCCAAAATCCACAACTTTCAACCGTCTACTTTCATCGATAAGCAGATTCGAGGGTTTAATATCCCGATGAATAATTAAATTGTTGTGCGCATAAGCAATCGCTTTGGCCGCGTCAACCATCCATTTGATTTTTTGTCGCAGATCAGTGGCATTGGCTTGAATAAATTCATCGATATTGACCCCGCCTTCGATTAATTCCATGATGATGTATGGAACTCCTTTTTCAGTGCTGCCTCCATGATGCATATTAACGATATGTGGATGTGATAAGCCGGCCAGAATATCTTGTTCAACACCAAAACGATCCAACATCACTGGTGAAAATGATGGGTGGTTGAATAATTTGATTGCAACGGGCTTTTGCGATTGCGCAGCGATTTTGGTGGCCAGATACACTTTGGCCATGCCACCCACACCTAATTCTTGTTGTAATTCATATCCGCCAACCTCATCACCCTTTTGATAAACATCTGCAACATTGGCGTCAAACTGAAAACCAGCACTGACATGCCGACTGAAATATTGACTGGATTGATTGCCATTACTGATCAACGCAATTACCTTACTTTTCACAGCATCATCAAGTTCCTTCATTTCATTGAGTTTATTGAGCGCATCGGAAACAGTTAAATCCATAAGCTTTTCATAAATTTTATCTGCCCACTTCCATTGCTCTACATTGGCTTCATTTGGCTTTTCCATCTTATTGTTCTCCTAACAAGGATAGCAACAATGCCTTACCTTGTTTCCAGCGACGTTTAACTTGACGGTCAGAAATTTGTAAAATATCTGCAATTTCAATAAAAGTTAAACTAAAAAGCAATTTGTATTGAACTACCTCAGTCAATTGAACATTGATCTCTTGCATTTTTTCAAGCATGATATCGATATCCATCAAACGAAAAGAAACATCTTGATCTCCTATCATTTCCGTGATCCCGGTGTCTACATTTTGCCCCTTCCGTTTGGCGCTATTTTGAGCGCGGAGACTATCAACTAAAAAGCCGCGCATACTCTGTGACAAACAGTTCAGAAAATGCCTTTTATTAGACGGCCTGAAGTCTTTATTTTGATTGATTTTAAGGTAGCACTCATTGGCCAGTACTGTTGGAGTGATTGTTTCACCAGTTTTTAAACGCTTTAACTGATAACCAGCAATAGATCTTATTTCTGTATATAAAAGTTCATAAACTTGATCCAACACCTGTTTATTACCCATTTGGGCCTGCTCCAACAGAGTTGTGATTTGACTGTTATTCATCAAATTATCGCCACAAGAATAACCAATTTTAACACGATGACAATAAATGATGAATTTGAAGGGTACTAACTTATATATTACCTGCTTTAATTAACGATAATTTGGGCACTACTGTCCATTTATTGCGCTGTTTTATTGATCTAAAGCCAGCATTTTTCTGCCATCAGCGTGTTTCAGCTTTGAATACATCACATCACCACCAATCATAGTGGCTTTAATCGTTATATCTTTAAGTTCATTCACATTGACTTTAAGTGGATTTGCAGATAAAACAATCAAATCTGCATATTTTCCTGGCTTAAGACTACCTACCTCCTCATCTCTGTCCAAAGCATAAGCAGCCCCGGTAGTCATGATTTTCAAAGTTTGAGGAACAGTTAATGCCTGATTGACCAACCACTGGGGAGGATGGCATGGACCGCCTTCGGATATGGTGTCTATTCGAGTAACCAAGTTGTGCATATCGATAAAAGGATTAGCAGGTTCCACCCAAGGGTCATCACCATGCCACATGCAAATTTGGGTTTTGGTCGATTAAAGACCTATGAGCATTTTCTGCTTGTTGGTAAAATTCCGGTAAAACTGCTGGCAACCAACAGGTGCGCTTGTAACCAAAATTAGTCGCAACAGCGCCAACTTCACCATAACGTCGAATCAATTCAGGTGGTAGAATTACATTGTGCACTATTCGATGTCTTAATGAATTAGGCCCACCATCGAGGACAAGTTCAATGGCATTCAACGCTTGAGCTATCCCCTATCACCAATACCATGTAAGGCGACTTGGTATCCTGTATCATGAGCCGTGCACCATTTCATTTAACACCTCTTGAGAATGAGATAAACCACACACACCACCACCCTCTGCTCTTTCTACAGACACAGCAGGTGCTCCATAACTGCCCCCATCTGTAAATCCACCAATTCTTAATTTATCGCCTGGTTTTCTGGTCGGTGGATAATTCATTTACCAATCACTGTCAGTCACACCAAAATTAGTAACTTTAGTCAGATAAAAACTGGCCCTGACCTAAAGGTTAGGCTCATATCGATGCATGTAATCAATGACATATGGCGTAGCAAGCATATTGCCAACAGTGGTGATGTCATTTTTAGCAACAATTGTTGAGACTCATCTAAACCAGAGTTGCCTGCATTGAACCAGTGAGAGTGGGCATCAACCAATCCAGGCATGATGGTGTATTTTTGCATGTTGAATACACGAGTGCTATTTGAAGCTAAACTTAATATGCTGTCATCATCACTCCCAGCCATGATTTTTTCACCTTTAATGGCAATGGCTTTTTGAATAGGGTTGCGAGGCTCCATGGTCAAGATTACAGCATTATATAAAATCATATCAGGTGAGTTAAAGCCAGTTCGATTTAAAGATGACTTTGCTTTAACATCAGCATAACTTAAACAAAACAAAGTTATCACTGCTGACAATATGTATAAACCAACATACATATATTGCTTGTTTTTAATGTTAATACTCAATAAATACATCTTTACTTTCTCCTATGACAACCATTTAAAAATCATGTTTTACATATAAACCAAATGATTTCACTCAAACCCATCTTTAAAAATTAAATCATTACACTCAATTATTTGTTCAGGGTTAATCACCACATGAAAAGATGCGTTTTCAGGCATAGGGTTACCATTTTGGTTAAATACTCGCCATTTATTAGCAAAATAACTGACGCCGATCGGGCTGTCGTTAAACACACCTTGAGAAACATTTTGAGTGACTTGAACTTGAGCACAAGGTACGCCATTGAGTAACGGATGATCTAACTCAGTAACACCGCCAGCACTGTTACCATCAACAGCTCTGTGCTCCCAAGCACTTTTGCTTTTCGGCTGAAAATAAACATTAAAATTGGCGCCAACAGGCATGTCTGCTAAATCTGTATTAACAATTCTCCATTGGCCAGCAAAATAAATAACACCAACTGGGTGAGTGTTATTTACGCCCGTCCAATTTTGGGTCACTTGCAAAATCAAATCTCTATTTCCATTCAATCCTGCTTGATCTAGTTCTGTGCTGTTACTGCCACCTAAGGTATTCTCATGCTCAAATGTACTGGTTACTGAACCCAATTTAGATATATTAAAGGCTGCACTGAAATTGATATCTATTTCATTCTCTTGGTTAAACAACACCCATTTATTTTGTATGTTGTCATAAAAAATACCCTCATTGGCATTGTTAAAGACTCCTCCTGTTTGCTCAGGATTAAAAACCGATGTCACAAATAAATTATCTAACGTTGAAAAGAAGTTGGTATTTATATTATCAA
>CALDFB010000216.1 GCA_937942365.1 uncultured Marinicella sp.
AAATGGGACAATGCCATCCAATCTGTCCGTTACCACGGCACACAAGATGAAGTGGTGCAGATATTGTCTGTCGATCATAATATAATCACCATTGATCAAGCTTTGATTTATGATCATTTTACACCGCGAGCTGATTTAAAAACATCGGTGGCAAATATGTCTCGTAACATCACTTTGGCCACTCAGTCTCCAGATTCCACGTCTACGCACCGAAGAGGGCATGTCATGTTTATGGGTGATGCATTGGTTGATGTCAGGTATGCTTCATTTTGGCAGTTAGGCAGAACAGATAAGTCGTTTTTGACTCTAGAAGCATCAGACTTTGATCCAATTACACCAAGCAGTAATGTTCGTGGTCGCTATGCATTTCATTTACACAGAAAAGGCATTTCTGAGGTAACAAAGCCAGCCATATCAATTGGCAATGCTGTTTTTGGTTCACCAGGCTGGGGGTATGTTCACCATGACAGTAATGCGATCTTTCACAACAATGTTTCATTCGACACTTTTGGGGCAGGGTTTGTCGCAGAAACTGGCAATCAGATTGGTACATGGACAGATAACTTGGCGATTAAAGCTGAGGGCAACAGCGCTTTTAACCCTAAGAATGGTAATGATCGAGAATTGTTTGATATCGGCCGCACCGGTGATGGGTTTTGGTTCCAAGGCCGTATGGTCAGAAGCATCAATAATATAGCAGCCAGCGTGAATCATGGTTTTGTTTACCTGCATCGAGGCAGCGGTATGTTGTCATTTCCAGGTTCGGCTTTTATGTTGCCTGAAGCGTTAAGTAGAGGGAGGAATTCACAACCTGATGACCCACCTATCACGTCTTTCGAAGGCAATGAAAGTTTTGCCTCAACGGTTGGGTTATATGTGGTTAAAGCTAATCCCAATCAACAACATGATGTGCACAGCCATTTTAAAGATTTTACTGCCTGGGAGGTTCGGGCAGGTTCTGCGATGGAGTATACCTCGCATTATTTATTGGAAGATTTTGACATCATAGGAAAGACACCAGAACCATTCAGTACAGCAGCATTTGGTATAGAGTTCGGTACGAACACAAGTGATATGTCAATCAATGGTGCGCATATAGCTAATATGCCAATTGGGGCGGTTTTAAGTAAACATTACACTGAGCCTGTTCCTCCCCCAGAAGCCAATCAATATGTTTTGATAGATGTCACTTATGAAAATGTTGACTTAGAAATGGAGTTTTATGATCCTGAGATTGATCAGATTTTGACTGCAGCCGATTTGATACCTGGGCAATTTGATATATCTCTCAATGGTGGTATATATGAATACCTCTTGCCGACTACTTCGGCTGGTTCTGGGCTGGAATGGTTGGGAAGCAAAACTGATGGTATTGGCGTCACTCCCATACCATCTGGTATTGATGATGTTGGTGTACCCTTTTATGACATGATAGCGATCACCGAAGAGGATGGTTATTTTCGGACTGCTGATGGTGTTCCTTATGCTGTTGTTGAAGAATTTTTTACTGATAGGGCTACTGGTTTGGTTCATAAGCTGGGCCTGAAAACGTTGCTTGGACCGGATGTGGATGCACTGTTGGGTCACCCCGCTCACGCATGGAGGGATGCTTTTCAAGCTGGCATCATTGATTTGTCTAGTCAGTCTCCACAACCTCAGGATGATGTGGTGAATGCCAGTTCCGAGAGACCGATATTGATTGATCTGTTAGTAAATGACAGCGATCCCGATGGAGATGTCATCAGTGTTGACGGCATCATTCAACCAACTCATGGTCGTGTGTATGATAATAGAAATGGCACAGTCAGTTATATTTCTGATTTTGATTATATTGGAACGGACCAATTCAGTTACTGGGTAACTGATCAAAACGGAAATTACACCCCTGCAAATGTCATGTTAAATGTGATTGATGATGTGATTTTTCACAATGACTTCAGTGAATAAAAATAAACTCAAAAAACCCCATAATCTATATGGAGCGATTGTCATTAAAAGATGTTCCTATAAATCGCCATTACTTGACTGCCATAGGGCTTTACTTTTGGTGTTCGGGTAATTCATACGTTAGGCAATTAAAATATTGCCTCTCCTCTAATGAGCCTATTGTTGGTGGGCCTTGTGAAAGAAGCGATATTGAAATACTGCAGGACGTTTTGTAGGTTCGAAAGCAGTTCGAAAATTCAATATTTGGGTAAACCAAGTATGCCTTTTTTCAAATGCACTACGGGTTTATTTATACAAGGATGGGCTTTGCCCGTCAATCTCTGAAATGAACCCTCTGAATTATTAAAGCTTGTAAAAGATTTAAATGAGCAGAGCTCACCCTTGACTTTTGATGCTTACTCATAGGTTTGCTTTTATAAAGCCTGTCATTGACTTTGCTGTCAACACCCAACTTAAATAATAAACTGTCATGAGCGCGAGATTTGTATGCACCGTCGGCATGCATACGAATCTCTTTGCCCGTTAACAATCGAGCCATCTGTTTTGAGTCATGTTCATTAGCAGTGGTACAACTGTGCTTGAATAAATCAGGGTCTCCTAAAGAATAAACTGTTTAAGTTCTATTGCTTGGCTTCGACTTAGTGGGAATGGCAATGTTATTAGTGCTTGTTTTCTTTCCAGTGTCTGGGAAATTAATCTTTGAACATTTCTGGCTCTGGCTAATATTTTTCAAAGTAAATACGTCAATGTTTGTCACATTTTCTTTTATTATCTATTTGTTGATTATTTTAAATTAAAAATTAAATTAAAATACAATTAAAGTTGTAAATACAATATTAATCAAATATCCTTATAATAACAATATAATTAGTCATTTGAATTTAAATGCTTTAAACGGAAAATGTATGAATAAACTTAAACTTTATTGTGTTTGCCTGTCATCACTGAAGACAAAGTATTGGTTGTGGAGGAAAGAGAGATGCTAAAATATTTTATTTCTTTTACTTTGCTTTGGATTTCATTTTTTTCAGTTGAGCTTAAAGCTGATATTACAGGGAAAATATTTAAAGACTCGGATGCTGATGGTGTTGCAGATCCTGCTGAAGTGGGCTTGCCTGCTGTTATCGTCAGCGCTTTTGATGACAGTGGTGCCTTGATATCACAAACGGCCAGTTGTGGAAATTTTGCCGTATCTATTCCTGCAAATCCTCCAACCATTCCAAATGCGATTAATGTGCCAGCCTGTGCAGTGGCTAACTATGGTCAATATGTTTTATCTGGTTTGACCGCAGCAACTGATTATAGAATTGAAGTGTTTTTTACCAATCCTTTGTTATTCAGTACCACTGATGGAGTTGATTCTGTTAGATTTGTTGCTGATGGTGAAACCGATGTTTTATTTGGAGCTAACTTTCCTGAAGATTATTGTCAGAATAATCCTCGTATTGTTGCTGGGTGTTATGCGTTTGTTTTACCCGGAGGGGTCGTGCCGTATGACCCTGTCAGTACGGAACCTCTGATTGTATCTTGGTCTAATGACACTCGTTTTACTTCAGCGATCAATGGAGAAATTCACACTGGCTCTTACAGCAATGATGCAGATTATGGCGATTTAGGTCATGTATTTGGTGTGTCTGTACATCGACCAACACGGGAGGTCTTTTTTTCCGCTATCAGTTCGCCAACATGGAACGCGGGAGTTGCTGGTTCAGGTGGTGTTTACACAGCAGATTACAGCGGTGCGGGAGATACATTTGTGCCAGGGTCAGTATCTTTATTTGTCGACTTGGATGATGAGACCCCTGGTCGCTTAACCAATTTAACCAATCAATTCCCAGTCACTGCTGGTGTTTTGAACAGATTTGGAGAACAAGGACTTGGTGGCATTGAGATTACCAGTGATGGAAGCACGATGTGGGCGATTAATATGGGTGCAGCTAGTTTGCTTAGAGTTGATTTAGGTGAGCCGGTTGTAGTTCCAACTGCCGCTGATGTAATAGAAACCCCTATTTCAGGGGCAAATTGTGTGGGAGGTCGTTTCCGACCCAGTGCCATTACAACTCGTCTTGGTAGTGTATACATTGGTGGCGTTTGTGATGCATCAACCAGCACGGTTGTTAACCTAAAAATGGTAGTGCTTGAGTATGATGGATCTAACTTTATAAGTAGGTTGGACGAAGCGTTAGATTTTAATGTTAACCAAATATTTCCTTTGGCTTCATTTCCTATGGTGCCATGGAATGCGACAAATAATACTGCTGCACCTCAACCCATCATGACTGACATTTCATTTGATGATACTGAGGCGTTGATAATAGGCTTGATGCCAAGAATTATGTACAACGCATTTGACAACACTGCCGGTGTCATGTTGCGAGCACACCCGAATGGGACAGGTGGCTTTGATTTAGAAAATGCAGGAACCAGCGGGCCGTTTACAACTGATGCCAGAACCAGTTGGACTGGAACTGCGCCAACTTTAGACTTTAATCCTGCCAACCCAGAACCTTTAGATGAGGGACCAGGCAGCGCTTATTTTTTCGAAAATGGAATTTTCTCTAATGCATTTGCTCCTCCGCCGTTCAATCCAATTTTTAACTCTTCTTACCATACTGTTTTATTTTCAGCTGGTATAACTGTAATTCCCGGCACTGGAGAGGTGGTTGCTGGGTATGTTGACCCACTCTCACTTAATACTTTTGGTGTTCGGTATTTGGATAGGACTGATGGTCGAACAACAGGAGGTCTTCAATTTGGTGGATTGAAAGTTTCTTTGGTTTCAGATGTTCAAGCCATTTGTCGCAGTGCACCATTGGAAGTAGGTAATCGACTTTGGTGTGATACCGACCGTGATGGCGTGCAAGACCCAGGAGAAGATGGTGCAAATGGTGTTGCAGTTTCATTTCAGTGTGGAGCTGGCAATCCGATAACCGTTAATACAGCGAATGATGGTAACTATGCATTTACTGATGTATTGTATGCAGCAGCAAATGGTGGCATGCCAATTCCTCGAGGCGCAGCATGTACAATATCTATTCCTCTCACTGGTGCCAACGGCACTGCTTTAACTGGTCAATGCAATGGTGCTTTGTTATCACCCTTGGATAACGGTGGTGCAGATGATAATGCGGATTTAAGAGATTCTGATGGTGCGCTTAATGGCACAATTGTAGAGATTGATATCACCACTGGAGGTAGTGGTAATAATACGCATGCTTTAGATCAAGGATTCTTTGGTTTAAATACCGATTTGGGTGATAACCCTGATCCTAACTACCCAACCTTATTGGCATCTAATGGAGCCGTTCATACGATCAGCCCAGGTTTGTTTTTAGGCGCATGTGTTGATACAGAAGTTGATGGTCAACCTAACGTCCCAGCAACAGGTGATGATGGCAGTGTAGGAATTACAACTTTAGGTACATGTGCCACAGCGGGTGATGATGAAGATGGAGTGACCAACTTCCAGAACTTGATTGCAGGTAATGGAACAGCCGGTGTGGATGTAATCGCCCCGAGCCCCTGTGTGTTAGATGCCTGGGTGGACTTCAATCAAAATGGTTCTTTTGGTGATGCAGGCGAACAGATATTCATCAGCCAAGCACTCGCAGCAGGTGTCAATTCGCTGAATTTTTCCATACCAGTTACTGCCAATGCAGGTGACACCTATTCACGTTTTCGCTGTTCCAGTGCCGGTGGCTTAGCACCCACAGGTTTGGCAGCTGATGGTGAGGTTGAAGATTATGTGGTTAACATTGGCACCTTGTTATTGGGCGATTATGTTTGGTATGACACTGATCAAGATGGTATTCAAGATTCAGGGGAGCCGGGCGTAAATGGCATCACTGCTAACTTGTATAATAATGCGACTTGTACAGGTATCGTCGCTGATACTGTAATGACTGCCAATGGTGGAACACCGGCGGCCGATGGCTTTTATGAGTTCACTGGTTTGGCGGCAGGTGATTACTGTGTAGAGTTTGCTGGTTTACCTGCAGGTTATCAGTTCACCACTCAGGATGTTCCAGGTGATGATACCATCGATTCAGATGCCGATACTGGAACAGGTCAAGTACAAAATATCAATTTGACAGCAGATGATCCGACCATTGATGCTGGTGTGTTTCTAAATGGTTCAATAGCTGGTTTGACCTGGTGTGAGTCTGCCACCAATGCCAATACCGTTTATGATCCAGGTGATGGAGATACCGTATTACCGAACATACAAATAACACTGTATGAGGATACAGATTGTTCTGATACAGTGAATGGCGCTGAAGGGATGACTGCAGTGATTCAAAATACGGCTAATCCTGCAGGTACGTATTTATTCAGTAATTTGCCAGTTGGGCCGGTTGGAAATGCCCTTTGCTATATCACCGAAGTAGATGTTGCTGATGCTGATTTGGGTAACTGTGATACAGTAATAACAGGGTCAACATCAGGACCTGACTTAGATACCACTAACCCAGACAGCGTCAATAATAATTTTGGTTTCGAACAAAATTTAACTTTAGGTGATTTTGTTTGGTATGACACTGATCAAGATGGACTTCAAGAAGCTGGTGAGCCTGGTGTTAATGGAGTTACAGTTAATCTATATGACAACGCCACTTGTACTGGAGCAGCAGTTGACACAACCATGACCATCAACGGCGGCGTGCCTGCCACCGATGGTTTCTATGAATTTACCGGCTTGGCATCTCAAACGTACTGTGTAGAGTTTGTTGGTTTACCTGTCGGTTATCAGTTCACTACTTCGAATGTTCCTGGCGATGATACCATCGACTCAGATGCCGATACTGGAACAGGTCAAGTGCAAAATATCAACCTCACTGCTGATGATCCAACCATAGATGCAGGTGTGTTCTTGAATGGTTCTGTTGCTGGTTTGACTTGGTGTGAATCGTCGACCAATGCCAATACCAGTTATGATCCAGGTGACGGAGATTCGCCCTTAGGTGGTATTCAAATCACTTTGTATGAAGACTTTGATTGTTCAGATACAGTCAATGGTTCAGAAGCAGACAGTGCAGTAACTCAAGATACAAACAACCCTGCTGGCACTTATCTGTTCAGCAATTTACCAGTTGGTCCAGTGGGTGGTGCTTTGTGTTATATCACAGAAGTCAATGCCACAGACACTGACTTAGGTGCTTGTGATACGGTTTTAACACCTGAAACACTGGGGCCAGATTTAGATACCAATGTGCCCGACAGTGTTGATAATAATTTTGGTTTTGATGATTTGTTGGCCTTAGGTGATTTCGTTTGGTTTGATACTAACCAAAACGGAGTTCAAGACATTGGTGAAGCAGGTGTTAATGGCATTACAGTCAATCTGTATGATAATGCCACTTGTTCTGGTGCTGCAGTTGATTCAACCACCACCGCCAACGGTGGAACACCTGCCAATGATGGTTATTACTTTTTCCTTGGGCTAGATTCAGGTGATTACTGTGTTGAGTTCACTGGTTTACCTAGCGGATTCCAGTTCACTGCTCAGAATGTCGGTGATGATACACTGGACTCAGATGCAGATACAACCACGGGTCAAGTCCAAAATATCAGCCTAACTGCAGTTGATCCAACCATTGATGCAGGTGTTTTTGCCAATGGTTCAATCGCTGGTTTGACCTGGTGTGAATCATCAACCAACAGCAACACCACTTATGATCTGGCAGATGGTGACACCGTATTAACTGATATTCAAATCACCTTGTATGAAGATACCGATTGTTCAGACACGGTCAATGGTACTGAGGCGACAAGTGCAATGACTATGGATACGTCTGATCCTGATGGCACATATTTATTTGCTGATTTACCCGTTGGTTTGGTGGGTAATCCAGTGTGTTATGTGGTTGAAGTTGATGACAGTGATACAGATTTAGGTGTTTGTGACAGTGGTATCACGTCAACTTCTCAAGGCCCTGATCTGGATACCGGTGATCCTGACAGTGTTGATAATAATTTTGGTTTTGATGATAACTTATCATTAGGTGATTTTGTTTGGT
>CALDFB010000217.1 GCA_937942365.1 uncultured Marinicella sp.
AAACCTGCCATTGAAGCAACCAATAATAACATCAAAAATGCATACCAGCTGTTTCGTTGATTCAACCCTTTGAAGTCCGATATCTTATCAGCTTCAACGCCTTTGCTAGAAAGTAATACAATCATACCAAAACCACCAATGGCCATCAGCGTATATACAATGATATAAAACATAGATGCAGCAACCCCTTCTGCACCTCCAACCAAACCTAACAACATAAAACCAATATGTGAAATGGTTGAATAGGCAAACAGGCGCTTGAGATTGGTTTGCTGAAGTGCGAATAAGTTACCCACAATGATGGATACAATCGCTAATGTCGCTAACATTGACTGCCAATGGATCATTAAGACATCCAAGCTCTGGCCTAATATACGAACAGCTAAAGCAAAAGCAGCAATTTTAGGTGCCGATGCAATAAACAAAGTTGTTGCCGTTGGCGCACCTTCATAAACATCTGGTACCCACATATGAAAAGGCGCAGCGCCCAATTTAAAACCTATACCAACAATGACAAATATCAAACCCAAAACTAAAAACATGTCATTATTTTGACCAGCAATGGCCTGCGAAATCTCGTTCAACTGTAATGTACCTACTGCACCATAAATCAACGACATACCATATAACAACATGCCTGAAGCCAAAGCACCCAGGATAAAATATTTCATGGCCGCTTCATTACTTCTGATATCCTTGCGGTTATACGCCACCAAAGCATATGAACTCAATGCCAGTAATTCTAAACCTAAATATAACGCAATGAAGTTATGACCTGAAATCATGACCATAATACCCAGGGTTGCAAATAACAACAAAGCAAAATATTCGCCTTGGAGATTATCCCTTTGTCTTAAGTAATGTTTGGCATAGAAAAACACACCAATCATCAGTAAATAAACAACAATTTTAAGCATATCACCGAACTCATCACGGATGAATGTGCCATTGAACAACAGTTCTTGTGTAAATTGACTGCCCGCCACATGATCTTTAAGCGTCAATATGCTAGCAAAGACCATGGTGATAACGGATAAGAAAACAATGAAGCCACCTTTATTTTTTTCAGTGAACAAACCCACAATCAACACAACACAAGCCATGCTAAGTACTAATATTTCCGGTAACGCCGGGACTAATTCTGACCAACCAAACATTTATATCACCTTACTGACAGATACGTATTCAATGACTTGTCGAACCGAAGCACTCATCACTTCAATTAACGGTTCAGGCCACACGCCCAACAACAACACCATGATGGCTAAAATAGCCAAAATAAAAAACTCTCTACTGTTCACATCTTTCAATGAGGCAACAGAGTCATTGGTGATAGCACCAAAAACCACTCGTTTGACCATCCACAATGAGTAAGCAGCACCAACAATTAAAGTAATGGCTGCTAAAAATGCAATCCAGAAATTAGCTTGGAAGCTGGCTAAAATCACCATGAATTCACCGACAAAGCCAGAGGTGCCTGGCAAACCTGAATTGGCCATAGCAAAAAACACAAAAAATGCACCAAACCATGGCATGGTATTCACAACGCCACCATAATCTTTAATCATTCTTGAATGTAAGCGATCATATAACACCCCAACACATAAGAACATCGCTGCTGATATAAAGCCATGAGAAATCATTTGCACCATGGCACCTTCTATTGCCATCTGGCTATTGCCACCATTTTTGATTAACATAAACACTAAAAACAATCCCAGTGTTACAAAACCCATGTGTGAAATCGAAGAATATGCGATGAGCTTCTTCATGTCTTTTTGGACCATGGCAACCAAACCAATATACACCACAGCAATCAAAGATAAAGTAATCAGCAGCCATGTAAATTCAGAACTCGCATCTGGCGTAATCGGTAATGAAAATCTAAGAAATCCATAGCCACCTATTTTTAACATAATGGCTGCTAAAACCACAGAACCACCAGTAGGTGCTTCAACGTGGGCGTCTGGCAACCAAGTATGAACCGGAAACATAGGAATTTTGACTGCAAATGCTGCTAAAAATGCAAAGAACAACCAACTTTGTTCAGATAAGGACAATGGATGCAAAGCTAAATCAGTCAGGTTCCAACTACCTGATTTCATATACAGGTATATCAGTCCAATCAACATAAAAACTGAACCCAAAAATGTATAAAGGAAAAACTTAATTGTTGCATATACCCTATTCGGGCCACCCCAAATGCCGATAATGACAAACATAGGAATCAACATGGCTTCGAAAAAGATATAAAACAATAAGGCATCTTGCGCTGCAAAAACACCAATCATCATCCCTTCTAAGATCAGAAACGCTGCCATGTATTGATGAATATTAACGTTAATCACTCGCCAAGCAGATAAAACTATCAAGACTGTGATGAAAGTTGTCAATACAACAAGAGGCATTGCAATACCATCGATTCCCAAATGATAATTAACATTAAAAGCATCAATCCAAACTGTTTTTTCAACAAACTGCAATTGTGCAGTACTCGCATCAAAACCTGTCCACAGCGGGATACTGATCAAAAATGTTATAACAGCAACCAGCAAAGCAACTGTTTTAACCATACCTGAACGACCTTCTCCCATCGGTAACAAAGCCACACCACCTAATATTGGCAGCCAAATAAGTACACTTAAAATTGAACCTTCAAACATAGAATATAGCCTATTTAAATACGTAGAGACCGATGAACACAATCACACTGACTATCATCACTAAAGCGTAATGATAAACATAACCCGATTGAATTGTTCTGATGAACTTGGAAAATGAATTAATCACTTTAGCGCTGCCATTGACAAGTAAACCATCAATTAACTTAGAATCTGACCACTTCCATAAAGCCTCTCCTAATTTAACACTGCCTCCGGCAATGTATTTTTGATTGAATGAATCAAATCCATACTTATTATCTAAAATACGATGAATTGGAGCCAAACGTTTCTTAATTACCCCTGCCAAAGCCACATTTTTCATATAAATGTATGTTGCAATTGCAAAACCTGCCAACATCAAGAAGAATGGCGCTGTTACAAAACCATGTAACGCAAAGGCTGTCGTACCCGTAAAGTGATACAAGCCCAGTTCTTTAACCACATCATTGGTCGGATTTACTTGTATGGCATCAGACATAAAACCACCGAATAACATGGGTTCAAAAGTGATCCAACCTATGATTATGGATGGAATTGCCAATAACACCAATGGCAACGTCACTACCCAAGGTGACTCTTTCAAGTGTTCTTGAGTATGATGATCCATGCGCTCTTTACCATGGAAGGTCAGATACAGAAGTCTGAAACTGTACAATGAAGTTATTAATACGCCTAACAACACAGCTACATAGGCTATTGATGAGCCCCAACGTTCTGATAAACCAGTTGCAACAATAATTGCATCTTTGGAAAAGTAACCTGAAAATCCTGGAAAACCAACCAAAGCCAAAGTGCCAATCCAAGCTGTGATGAATGTGATAGGCATGTATTTTTTCAAGCCACCCATTTCTTTCATGTCTTGCTTGTGGTGCATCGCTATGATGACAGAACCTGCTCCCAAAAATAACAAGGCTTTGAAAAAAGCATGGGTCATCAAGTGAAAAATGGCTGCTGAATAAGCGGAAACGCCTAATGCAACTGTCATATAACCTAGTTGTGAAAGGGTTGAATATGCTATGACACGTTTGATGTCATTTTGAACAATTCCAATCAAACCCATAAAAAATGCAGTAAAAGCACCCGTTAACATCACAAAACTTAATGCTGCATCAGACATTTCAAATAAAGGAGACATCCTGGTCACCATAAAAATACCAGCAGTTACCATGGTCGCGGCATGAATCAAAGCTGAAATCGGCGTAGGACCTTCCATTGAATCAGGTAACCATACATGCAATGGTGCTTGCGCAGACTTACCCATTGCGCCAATGAATAAACAGATGCATATGACTGTCAACATTGACCATTGTTGATCACCAAAAATACTGATGGTTTTATCAGCCATCTCAGGAGCCAAATTAAATACTTCAACATAATCCAGAGTACCAAATGTCATCAATACGGCACCGATTCCCAATAAGAATCCAAAGTCACCCACACGGTTTACTAAGAACGCTTTCATATTGGCAAATATGGCGGTTTCTTTTTTGTACCAAAATCCAATCAATAAATAAGAAACCAAGCCCACTGCTTCCCAGCCAAAGAACAATTGCATGAAGTTATTGGCCATCACCAACATCAACATAGCAAAGGTAAATAATGAAATATAGCTGAAAAAACGTTGATAACCTGAATCTTCACTCATATAACCAATGGTGTAGATATGAACCATCAATGAAACAAATGTCACCACACTCATCATGATAGCTGTCAGGGAATCAACCATGAACCCAACATGCATTGACAAGTTACCAGTTACCATCCAAGTGTACAAATTTTCATTGAATGGAGTTGCCTCACCATTAATGAACTGCAACAACACCCGAATCGATAAGACACATGATAAGCCCACCGCACCAATCGTAATGGTATGAGCACCTATGCGACCAATTTTACGGCCGAACAAACCGGCAATGGCTGCAGCTATTAAAGGTGCAAAGGCGATCACCATCAAAGTAGTTTTCATTTCCATGATTTACCCTTCCAACTCTTTAATTTCTTTGACTTCAAGTGTCTTCTTATTGCGGAACAAGACCACCAAAATAGCCAAACCTATGGCAGCTTCTGCTGCAGCCACTGTCAATATAAAAAACACAAAAACTTGGCCTTGGACATCATCCAAATATTTCGAAAAAGCCACCAAATTGGTGTTCACAGCTAACAGCATCAATTCAATTGACATCAACACCACCAGCACATTACGTCGATTCACAAAAATTCCAGCCATACTGATCACAAATAGAATGGCAGAAACAATTAAATAATGTTGTAAACTCATGAATCTTCTCCATTATTTTGTCTGTTAATTTGACTTTGACCTTTTTCTGCAGGCATAGACACAACTCGCATTCGTTCGGCTGGGTTAATGTTAATTTGTTTGGCCGCATCCATTTGTTTATTACCTTCTCTCTTACGCATGGTTAACATGATCGCTGCAACGATAGCTACCAGTAATATCACTGCTGCGATTTCAAAGGGATAAACATAACGGGTGAACAGTTCCATGCCAACTTCGGCAACATTGCTGTAACCCTGTTCTTGTCGAACTAATTCATTGACCGGAATCTGACCACTTAACTTGTAGCCAAACAACATCAATAACTCGACCAACATAGCTGCAGCAATTAACAATGCTGCTTTGGTATAGGACTGTTTTAATTGAGAGGCCTTGGCTTGTTTGATATCTAACATCATCACCACAAACAAAAACAACACCATCACAGCACCCACATAAACCAACACCAAGGTGATGGCCAGAAATTCTGCTTCAATCAACATCCACAAAATGGCGGTGTTAAAAAAGCACAACACCAAAAACAGTGCCGAATAAATGGTGTTCTTTACTGACACAACTGCCATGGCCGAACCCACAGTGAGTGTAGCAAACACATAAAATATAATTTGTTGAAATAATTCAGGGCTAATAATCATTATCTGTACTTCGCATCTTGTTGTCTGGCACCAGCAATTTGTTCTTCATACATATCGCCAATTGCCAAAAGTTGTTCTTTTGTCATCACATTTTTACCTTTTGACTCAAAATGATATTCATGGATATCAGTCTCCACAATCGAATCAACTGGGCAAGATTCTTCACAAAAACCACAATAAATACATTTGAATAAATCAATCTCGTATTTCGTTGTTCGTCTTGAGCCATCTTCTCTTACATCCGAATCGATGGTTATTGCAGCTGCTGGACAAACTGCTTCACACAGTTTACAAGCAATACAGCGCTCTTCACCATTTGGGTAGCGTCTCAAAGCGTGCAAACCCCTGAACCTGGGAGATTTTGGTGTTTTTTCTTCAGGGTAGCGTACGGTAAATTTGCGTTTAAAAAAATACTTCTGCGTTAAAAACAAACCTTTTCTGATTTCATTCAGGGTTAAGCTTTTTAAATATTTCAAAATTTTAGTCATCTGATCTCTCTTTGAGCGCTGTTGATATCAGATTTTTTAGACACCAATAGACACACATCCAACGCTTCAACACCAAGCGGCTTAATAGTCATTTTACTTAAACATGTTATAAAACTATTCATTCTTAATTCCACCAAGGGCCAATGTGATAGACCTTCATCACGGCAACAACCATAATCCAAACTATTGTGATGGGTATAAAGACTTTCCAGCCCAGGCGCATGATTTGGTCATAACGGTAACGAGGCAAAGATGCCCTGAACCAGAAAAATGCATACAAAAAGATTGAAGTTTTGCCTAAAAACCAGAATATACTGGGTTGTGCAATCCAACTATCACCTGTAAATGGTGAGTACCAACCACCTAAAAACATGATGGCTGTTAAAGCAGAAATGATGATCATATTGGCATATTCACCTAAAAAGAATAAGGCAAATGCTGCACCAGAATACTCAACATGAAAACCTGCAACAATTTCTGATTCCCCTTCAGCCACATCAAAAGGAGCACGATTGGTTTCTGCTACACCAGAAATATAATAAATAACGAATAAAGGCAACAACGGCCAAACATACCAGTTTATCAAGCCACCTTCCTGGGCCCTTACGATATCAGATAAATTCAATGTACCAGCAGCCACCAATACACCCACTAAGGCAAAACCCATAGCAATTTCATAAGAAACAATCTGAGCAGCAGAACGCAAAGCACCTAACAGGGCATATTTAGAGTTAGAAGCCCAGCCCGCGATGATCACGCCATAAACACCCAAAGATGTCATGGCCAATACATAAACCAGGCCTGCATTGATATCAGCCAATACCCACCCATCTTGAAATGGAACCACTGCCCAAGCCGCAAATGCAGTGGCAAGTGTAATGATAGGTGCGATTAAAAATAAAAATTTATTGGCATTCTTTGGAAAAATAATTTCTTTAGTCAGGAGCTTTAAAACATCGGCAAATGGTTGCAACAAGCCGCGAGGACCGACCCTGTTGGGTCCCATTCGAACATGCATGAATGCAATGACCTTACGCTCAAAATATGTCAGATATGCAACGGTAAGAATCACTCCAAGAACAATCGCAAGGATATAAATCAAGTTATCAAAAATCAAGAAATTTAATGTTTCTATCATGACAGAACTCCTATGATGCTGACGTTCAGTTCTGCCGAATTCAGATTCAACGTCGATTCTCGCCCTATGGCGATCATTGCAGAGCCTTCTGGCAGTTCTTCCGATACTGATAAGGTTAATTCCGCAAATCGACCGCTTTGTTCAACTGTCACTAAATCCCCTGGTGCAAAACCAATAGAAAGCAAATCTTTTTCATTCACATAAACAGCATCTGAGCTGGCCAAAGCACTGTTTTGTAAGGGCGCTGACCTTCTGGCTAAAGCGTCGGTATCATAAATGCTTTGTTGAGCAAACAACACCAAACCTTTAGTCACATGTTCCAGTGGTTTGACGGCTTGGTTAATGATTGGATTTGATAACTTATACTTTTCAGTCTCAGTCATAACTTCATTGATGTCTTCATAATCAAAACCATCAAAGTCCATCATATTGCCTAAAACTCGAAGCACGCGCCAGCCAGGTTTAGTCTCCCCAGGTGACTTCTGTGCCACCATCGAGACTTGTCTTTGTCCATAGTTATTGATCACAGAGCCGGTCAGTTCAGGTAACAAGGCCACAGGAAAAATCAAATCCACCCGTGACTTCAATGATTCATCACAATATGCATTAAAAACAACAGAAAAGTCACTGTTAGTTAAAGTATTTTTTATCGCCGCGTGATCTGCAAAATCTTGCAACTCAGCTTGATAAATCAGATTTAAACGGTGTTCTTTTTGTTTGATATCCCCTTGTGCATGTAAACCAGCCAAGTGTGCACCAGAAGCATTGGCTCCTGCTTGTAGTTCATTCACTTGCCCTGTCGTGATGTGTGCCAGCCATGCAACCAAGGCTTTAATCAAATTAGCTTGTGGGTGAGCTTGACTTATTTGACCTACAACAAAAAGTGCATTCACCGAATCCTTCAACAGTTGTTTAGCCAAATGATTGATGTCTTCATCGGTTTTTTGTGCCTTAACCCACTCCCCCAATGCACCATTAGGAAAATCCTGTTTAATTTCTGCCACACTTTTAGCCAGCGAACCTAACTTTTCAACCCATTGAGTTTGATTGGCCACAAAATCATGCAATAAATCATAATTTTGCTCAAATGCTTGTGGTCCGAAAGCAGAAATTTCGGCACCATTTAACCAAGCTTGTCTGATTTTGTGGTTGAGTATGGGTTGTTCGTGGCGCACATAACCACCAACAATGACTATTTTATGCTGCTCAGCAACATGGCTTAACTGTACATCCACTCTGGGCAGACGGTCATCAGACGAATAATCGGTTTGATTGATTCGGTGTTCATGTTGATCACTGTTAAGCTGGGTAAACAGTTTTTTTAATAAATAATATTCTTCTGTACTGGCATAGTTAGATGTATATAAGGCTATTTCATTACCATCAAACTTTTTGAATTGTTTGACCAATGTATCTAAACCTTCTTCCCAAGAAATTTCACGCCAATGTCCATTTTCTTTGATCATCGGATGTTGCACCCTATCCTGATCATTTTTAAACCCATGAATACCATATCGGTCACGATCAGAAATCCATGCTTCATTGATGTCTTCATTATCTTGTGGGACCGTGCGTAAAATATCACCATTACGGGTATGGTAAAACAGGTTTGAGCCTACCCCATCATGCATTGAAATCGCAGCATTTGACATCAATTCCCATGCTCGAGCTTTGTATCGAAATGGTTTATTGGTTAATGCGCCCACAGGACACAAATCAATTACATTGCCTGACATTTCAGACTTTACAGATTGGCCAACAGCTGTGCTGATATTAGTTCGATCTCCACGACCAATACCACCTAATTCATCTGTGCCAGCTACCTCATTGAGAAACCTGACACATCGGGTACATAAAATGCAACGAGTCATATCAGTTGCAATCAGCTGTCCTAAATCTTCATCTTGTACCACACGCTTAGAATCAACGTACCGAGAAACATCTCGACCATAACCCATTGATACATCTTGTAATTCACACTCACCTCCTTGATCACAAATGGGGCAATCCAATGGGTGATTAATCAATAAAAACTCCATCACATTACGTTGTGCATCTGTCGCTCTTTTTGATTGGGTATAAACTTTCATGCCATCCATAACTGGAGTGGCACAGGCAGGTAATGGTTTGGGTGCTTTTTCTACATCAACCATACACATCCGACAATTGGCAGCGATTGACAATTTTTTGTGGTAGCAAAAGCGAGGTACCTTGATACCTTCTTTGTCTGCAGCTTCAATGATCATACTGCCTTTTTCTACTTGAACAGATCGACCATCAATTTCAATTGTTATGGTGTTGTCTTCAACCTTATTGGTGGCATCGGTCATGATGTTAACCTCTCGTTCATTGATTTTTTGTGTTGAACAAAATATTCAAACTCATCCCAATAATATTTCAAAATACCTTGTACTGGCCAAGCCGCAGCTTCACCGAAAGCACATATGGTGTGACCTTCAATTTGTCCAGCTGCTTGTTTTAACATCTCAATATCTTTGACTTCACCTTTGCCATCTAAAATACGTGTCAAAACTCGGTACATCCATCCAGTACCCTCTCGACATGGGGTACATTGGCCACAGGATTCCATATAATAAAATCTCGAAAGGCGATGACACACCTCAACCATACAGGTATTTTCCGCCATCACTATCACAGCACCAGATCCTAAACCTGAACCTGCTTGCCCAATGGCATCGAAATCCATGGTCAAACCCATCATCACTTCAGCTGGTAAAACTTTCATTGAAGAACCGCCTGGAATGACAGCTTTCAATTTTTTCCCATCTAATACACCACCAGCCATTTCCAGTAAATCAGCAAATGGCGTACCTAATGGTATTTCATAGTTTCCCGGTTTATTAACATGCCCTGAAACTGAAAAGATTTTTACGCCACCGTTGTTAGGCTTTCCAAGTTCTAAGAACCATTCAGCACCCTTGCGCATGATTGCGGGAACAGATGCAAATGATTCGGTATTATTAATGGTTGTTGGTTGACCATATATACCAAAATTAGCAGGAAACGGCGGTTTGAATCTGGGTTGTCCTTTCTTACCTTCTAAAGACTCCATCAATGCAGTTTCTTCACCACAAATGTAAGCGCCAGCACCATGAACACCATACAAATCAAAATCCACCCCAGAGTCATTGATGTTACGACCCAACAAACCAGCATCGTATGCTTCTTTCAACGCTGCTTCAAAATTCTCAAAAGGTTCATGATGAAACTCACCACGTAAATAATTATAACCAACTGTCGCACCCATGGCATAACCACCAATTGCCATACCTTCAATGACAGCGTGCGGATTATAACGTAGAATGTCACGATCATGACATGTGCCAGGTTCAGATTCATCAGAATTACAAAGCACGTATTTTTGCACCGGAGCATCTTTGGGCATAAAGCTCCATTTCAAACCTGTTGGAAACCCTGCCCCTCCTCGACCACGCAAAGCGGACGCTTTGACCGTATCAATGATTTCATTTTGATCCGTTTTCTCTTTGAGAATTTTTTTCCACGCCTCATAACCACCTTTCTCTAAGTAGTTTTGCAGCGAATGGTCCTTATCTGGATTCAAACATACATTAAATTCTGCCATTAGGACAAACCTCCTAATAATTCATCAATTTTAGATTCAGTTAAGTTCTCATGATAGTGGCCATTAATAATCATCATGGGCGCTCCAGTACAAGCAGCCACACACTCTTCTTCTTTCACCAAAGTAATGCGACCATCTGCGGTGGTTTCACCTAACTTGATACCTAGTTTTTTTTCAGCATACTTAACGACTTTATCAGCCCCTCTGAGCATGCATGAAATGTTGTTACAAATGGCTATTTTATTTCGCCCAACCGGCTGGGTAAAAAACATAGAATAAAAGCTCGCAGCTTCATAGGCCCATACTGCAGGTATTTGTAGGTACTCAGCCACAGCTTTCATTATTTCCTCACTGAGCCAGCCTCCATTTTGATCTTGTGCCGCGTGCAGAGCACCAATCAATGCCGATCGTCGTTGGTCAATTGGATATTTTGCCAACCAATGATCAATGTGCTTTCGAGTTTCATCAGTCAACAGACTCATGGCCAATTCTTGGTCTTTATTTTGTGGATTGACTTGATACATTATCTATCGATCTCCCCAAATACAATATCCATGGTGCCGATGACTGCCACCACATCGGCCAGCATGTGACCTTTAACCATGTCATTCATGGCAGATAAATGGGCAAAACCTGGCGCTCGAAGTTTCAATCGAAACGGTTTATTAGAATCATCAGAAATCATATATACACCAAACTCACCTTTAGGTGCCTCTACAGCAGCATAGACTTCACCTGCAGGGACGGTGTAACCCTCTGTAAATAATTTAAAATGATGAATCATTGATTCCATATCTTCTTTCATCATTTCACGATCTGGCGGTGCCACCTTATATTCATCAACCATTACTGGACCTGGGTTGGCTTTCAACCACTGAACACATTGTTTGATGATGCGATTAGACTGTGTCATCTCTTCCATTCGCACCAAATAGCGATCATAACAATCGCCGTTAACACCAACAGGAATATCAAAATCCACTTTATCGTAGGCTGCATAAGTTTGCTTCTTACGCAAATCCCATGCAACACCACTGCCACGCAACATAGGACCCGTAAAGCCCCAGGCTTTGGCTTGTTCAGGCGAAACCACACCGATGCCAACCGTACGCTGCTTCCAGATACGATTATCTTGAAGTAAAGTACGGTATTCATTGATTTTATGAGTAAAATCATCAGAAAAAGCATCAATAAAATCGAGCAATGATCCATCACGCCACTCATTGGCGCTGGCTAAATTTTTTCCTTTGGTCCACTTGCTTTCAGCATACTGTGGCATGTGATCAGGCAAATCACGATACACACCGCCCGGGCGGTAATAAGTGGCATGCATACGCGCACCTGAGACCGCTTCGTACATATCCATACAATGCTCTCTTTCCCTGAACGCATAAAGAAACAACGCCATCGCACCAAGGTCTAAACCATGCGTACCAATCCACATCAAATGATTTCGAACGCGGGTAATTTCATCGAACAAGGTTCTGATGTATTGAGCCCTGATAGGCACTTCGATCCCTAACAATTGTTCAATTGCACGAACATAAGCATGTTCATTACACATCATTGATACATAGTCCAGTCTATCCATGTATCCAATTGATTGGTTATAAGGTTTAGTTTCAGCCAACTTTTCAGTCCCACGATGTAACAGTCCAACATGAGGATCGGCATGTTCGACCACTTCACCATCCAATTCTAAAATCAACCTCAACACACCGTGAGCCGCGGGATGTTGCGGGCCAAAATTCATGGTATAGTTTTTAATTTCAGCCATCTTAAGAGGCCTCCTGATCATTCATATTTTCGACATAACGAGAATCTCTTCTGATGGTTTTGGGGACCAAAACACGAGGTTCTATTGACACCGGCTGATAAACCACCCGCCCTTTCTCTTCATCATAAATCACCTCTACATTGCCAGTCAGCGGAAAATCTTTTCTGAAAGGATGACCAATAAACCCATAGTCAGTTAAAATTCTTCTCAGGTCAGGATGGCCTTTGAAAATAATTCCAAATAAATCAAATGCTTCACGTTCAAACCAATTAACTCCAGGCCAAACCTCTATCAATGAGGGCACCATCAACATACCTTCATCAGCAGCAAAACATTTTATGGTTAATCGATGGTTGTGTTTGATTGAAAGTAACTGAGCCACCACAGCAAATCGATTTGGCATTGATTCTTGGCGCCTTTCACTCCATGAAAAGCGCCCAGGTCCTTTGGCGTTGATACCACGGCTGAATCCAGTTGATGAAACCCCATCAGTTTGCCACTCTGCTTCACCGTATGTAAAGTAATCAACTCCACAAACATCAATACATTGCTCAAACTGAAAATCTTTATGATCACGCAGTTTTTTGGCCACTTCTATCCAAGAGTCTAAAGGGACTGTACAGGTTACGCCATGATCTGATTCTTCCAACTTAATGTCTTTATCAAGCAGCGCATCAGCCAGCTTTTTACTCAAGTCAAATTTATAATTACTCATGATGTCCTGGCTATTGTGTTAGTGCGTTTTATCTTTTTCTGCAATTGTAGAATGCCATAAATCAGTGCTTCTGCAGTGGGAGGACAACCCGGCACATATATATCTACCGGCACCACTCGATCGCATCCCCTGACCACTGCATAAGAATAATGATAATAGCCACCTCCATTGGCGCATGAACCCATGGATATGACGTATTTAGGCTCTGGCATTTGATCATATACTTTGCGCAAGGCTGGCGCCATTTTATTCACCAAGGTACCTGCCACAATCATCACATCTGACTGCCTTGGTGATGGTCTAAAGATTACCCCAAATCTATCTAAATCGTACCTTGAAGCACCTGCTTGCATCATTTCAACGGCACAACATGCCAATCCAAATGTCATGGGCCACAATGAGCCTGTTCGCGCGCCATTAAGTAACGCATCAACCGTTGTAGTCACAAAGCCTTTATTTTCAAAGCCATGGTCTTCTACCGGTTGAATGATGTTATCAACTACTCCCATTCTAACGCTCCTTTTTTCCACTCATAGATAAAGCCAATGACCAATAAGAATAAAAATATAAACATAGAAACCAAGCCAAATGCCCCCAACTCTTCTAATACCACCGACCAAGGGAATAAAAAGGCAATTTCTAAATCGAAAATGATGAAAAGTATGGCCACTAAATAAAATCTGACATCAAATTTCATGTGGGCATCATCGAAAGCTTCAAAGCCACATTCGTAAGCGGAAATCTTTTCATCAGTTGTTTTACGGGTGCCGAACAGCAATCCCAGTGACATCAGTGCAACACCTAACCCTGTAGATACTGCCAAAAACATTAAAATCGGAAAATACGGAGCTATCATTTAGCCATCCCCTGCTTCAATTATTTCAAATTATATTGGTGCCGAAGGCCGGACTTGAACCGGCACGACCGAAGGTCACTACCCCCTCAAGATAGCGTGTCTACCAATTCCACCACTTCGGCACATTAGTTTTATTCAACGATAAAAGCAAATGTTGAATACTTTATTATTATTCAGTTTCCACCATCTGAATCTTCAGTAGATTCAGTGGCTTGTTCAACTTGTTCAATGACATCCGTCGCTTTATCTTCGACGGCTTGCATGGTGTCTTTTGTTGTTTGTTCAACTGACTCCACTTGGCCATCCATTGCATCACCAGCCTTACTGATTACATCTGAAACGTCACCATCCAAAACTGGAGCCACATTTGCATCAGTTGGACTCATGCCTGGCTCAGCATCTTCTAAAGATCCAAAAACACCTAAGTCCTGTTCTGTGCCATCACCTGTGGACGCATATTGTTCACTTGAATCAATAGCAATTAACATGGTGATGATAAAAAATGCGGTGGCCAATATGGCAGTTGCTTTAGTCAAAAAAGACCCTGAACCTTTGGCTCCAAATACAGTTCCAGAAGCACCTCCACCAAATGCAGAACCAGCTGTTGCGCCAGGACCGCGTTGAATCAGAATAAAACCAATCATTGCTATAGCAATCAGCACTTGAATGATATTCAGAAAATTAATTTCGCTCATTTTTTTTATACTCCGTGTGACAACCTGTCAGCTTGTTGACAAATCGCCATAAAATCTTGGGCTGTTAATGAAGCACCACCAATCAGTCCTCCATCAACGTCAGGCATCGAAAAAAGTTCAAACGCATTAGAACCTTTACAACTACCTCCGTAGAGGATGCGGATGCGGCGCGCTATTGTATCATCATTTAAGGCCAATTGAGAACGGATAAATTGATGAACTTCCTGTGCTTGTTCAGCACTGGCAGTTTCCCCAGTTCCAATCGCCCAAACTGGTTCATATGCAATGACTCCCTCACCCAACTTTTCTACACCAACCTCATCCAATACAGCCTTGATTTGTTGCCAAACAACAGTTTGCGTGCTGCCGTTTTGCCGTTCCACTGATGACTCTCCTACACAAAGAATTGGTGTTAAACCAAATTTCAAAGCTTGTGCGAATTTCAAAGCCACTTCTTGGTTACTTTCATTATTTCTTACACGACGCTCGGAATGACCAACTAAAACCATTTGGCAACCCAA
>CALDFB010000218.1 GCA_937942365.1 uncultured Marinicella sp.
ACCATAGGAATCCAATCATCGAAATCAGACTCATCATCAATGATGCTTTGTCCTTGGTTTTCAAAATTAAACCGGCTGTAGCCATCAAAATACTTGGCACTCAAACCTAAATCTAAATTTACCCAGTTATCCAAAATTTCATAGTAAAGTGCCACATCGGTGTGTGATAAATCAATATCTCCATCAACCATCACAGCTTGACCACCAAAAAAACTGAGATCACTGACCGGAATTAAACCTGCAGCCTGAAGGTTATTTTGTTGTAATTTAATATTAGGTAAAAACGGTACGGGATGTTCAAAAGTGACAAAGAAGTTAACATCATTGTTATCATTAAAGTCAATATCAACAGACCCATCTGCTGCCACGGGTGATCGCACCTCACCTTGAACATCATGGTTTAAATAATTAATACCCACTGAAAAACCCAATACATCGGCTTGGGCAATGGTAGATAACAACGAAGCACTCAACAATCCAATCATCTTCAACTTCATATTTAAATTCCTACGACTCAATTGAAAGTTTTGCATTCTAACCCAATACACAGCTATATGTAGTGGTACAGTGAAATTGGCCACCAACTTAGAGGTGATATATGATGTCACTTCAGACAAAAAAACCGCTGTTTAAGTTAAACTCTCAAACAACGGTCAGGTTTAATCCCTGCTATTTAACAGGCTATTTTACCTACTTAAATATCGATGGTTTATTTACCCATGGCTTTCTTGATCATTCCAACCACGGCCAATAAAACGCCACCTCCTGCTCCACCAGCCGCTACACTGGACAAGATGCCGGTTAAATCCATACCGCCGCCACCACCCATGCCTAGCATGCCTAAAACTTGACCACCGATACCACCACCTAAAATTCCGACCACAGAATTCCACAGCGTACCGAGTGAAAAGTTTTTCATCAAACCACCAGCAGCATTGCCACCGACAGCTCCACTGACTAAATTAACGATCATTGGTAATAATGACTCCATATATCCTCCTTCATCTAATATTTATACATGGGTTAGTTGATCTCACATCAAAAAACCGCTGATTGAAACAATGTTCAATTTTCGTTAATTATTCTAACACATTCTCACATTAATGGCTCAATGGAAAGTATGAGAGGTAATAAATTATTGATTGTAGTCCTTACACAAGGGCGAGCTTAGCTCATTTGAATGCATCAATAAAAATAATTTTCAGCACCTTACTCAGGTCTGTTGTTTTTGTTGCTTCTAAAAATTTTGACCCAAAACCAAATTTCCACCATTACAGCAGCACCAAAAAGAATATAAGCCCCTGTATGAATACCAGCGGCATAAAGAGCCAGAGCCAGAATTCCCAACCCAATCAGCACCAATGATTTTTTGCTCATATCTGAACCCAAACATTTGATTATAACGTATGAAAGCTTAATGACCAATTTGTCAGCACAACAGTCACCAATCATATAAATTAATAAAATTTACTCACATTATTTGCATATATTTTAGTTAAAATAAAACGTTTGGCTCGTACTTTATCCACATGAAAACAATATCACTTCGAGGCGTCAGAACCCACAACCTAAAAAACATTGACATTGACTTACCTCGTGATCAATTCATCGTGATAACTGGCTTATCAGGTTCGGGTAAATCATCATTGGCTTTTGATACCATTTATGCTGAGGGACAACGGCGTTATGTGGAATCATTATCGGCTTATGCGCGACAATTCTTATCAATGATGGACAAGCCTGATTTAGATCATATAGAAGGTTTATCACCAGCAATCTCCATAGAACAAAAATCCACATCTCATAACCCACGTTCAACCGTAGGCACCATCACAGAAATATATGATTACCTGCGTTTGTTGTACGCCCGAATTGGCACACCTCGCTGCCCAGATCATGGCATTTCATTAGAAGCCCAAGAAGTCTCAGAAATGGTTGATAAGGTTTTGGCTTTGGAAGCAGGTCGTAAATTGATGTTACTGGCACCGGTTGTTCGCAATCGTAAAGGCGAGCATTTGCTGTTATTGGAACAATTACGTGGCAGTGGCTTTGTGAGGGTCCGCATTGATGGTGTTGTTTATAACATTGATGATTTACCCAAACTCAACCCCAAGCAAAAGCATGACATAGAAGCGGTGGTTGATCGGTTCAAGGTTAAACCAGGCATTGCACAAAGGTTAGCCGAATCATTTGAAACTGCTTTATCACTATCTGAAGGCCTCGCTAAAGTTGTATCATTTGATGAAACTGATAATGAAAATAAAATAGATACCCTATTCAGTTCTTTGTTCTCATGTCCAGTATGCAATTATTCTTTGAGTGAATTAGAACCACGCTTATTTTCTTTTAACTCACCTAATGGTGCCTGTAGTGAGTGTGATGGTTTAGGCATGAGTCAATTTTTCGATCCAGAACGTATCGTCATGAATAAAAAACTGTCGATGGCCGATGGTGCAGTTCGTGGTTGGGATAAGCGCAATGGCTGGTATTTTCAATTATTACAAGCGGTGGCCAAAA
>CALDFB010000219.1 GCA_937942365.1 uncultured Marinicella sp.
TTTTTTACAATCATTTAAATTAATTTAAACAACTCACTTACAACCCCCTTTTACAAAGCCAAATACATATTCAACCATGCAAAACAGAACGCGAATTATAGCCACTTCAATACACTTGTAAACAACTTTATTAAGCTTTTAACAAATAAATCATTCTGGCTGATAAACTGACCACAGAGGAATGGCGTTATACTTGACTTTTAGAGGATTTATAGACTGTCATAGACTGGATACTTTGATACGCTTTTGGTAAAGCGTATTGCATGCCCGGCATATTTTCAACAAACCGACCCGCCAATAACTCACCTCTGGCTTCCATTCTCTGTAACTCAAAGGATGCTTGACGCCACTTAATTGGCATCTTCTCTTTGTTCCATATATCATACCCAAGCACACCATAACGTCTTATCATCATGACAACATAATCTTTGTTGTCTGCTTGTTTGTTTTCAATCAAACTCCATCGCCCCATCATTTCTAAATAACCCAGATTGTTGGCATGCTTCTTGGCCTTATTTAATTGTCGCCTGCGCTCAGCAGGAGAAAGCGAAAAAACTCGCAGGGCTTGAAAACCATCAGCAACAATCAAACCTTGTTTGATGAGGTGTATGAGAACCTGTTCTAGCTCAACTGGCATCCAACCAATATTGGCCAACATTTCACGAAAAAACATTGCGCCTTTGGTGTTAAACAAACCAATGACCATGCGACACTTATCATTCAACTGATCGACTCCAACCACTGAAGGAAATAAATGTGACCACTCATGCTTAAGAAACGTAAATTGAGTTTTTTGAATGGTCATTTGATTCAAATCATTAGAAACCAAACCAACCTTGGCTCGCTTCCAAATATATTGGCCACTTTGGCACAGCATATCCAACATCATGGCATGATAATCTTTAACTCTGGGCTGCAACACTTCTTTTTCCCAAGCACTTGTGTTAGCAGAATACCCTTGCCATTGCTGCAATACTTCTGATAAACCCGTAACCCCAGTAACTGGTTCAGCGAGAAACTGCCATTGATGTAAAAAATCAACATATGCATCTGATGACAGCGTTTTTACCGATTTTCTGGCTTGGTTTAATTGTGAACGGCGCAACCTAGCCAATTGATTACGTTCAATCCATTGTTCATCACTGGCATGACTGTCTTGAACATAGCGAAAAGCAACACCTTGAGCCTCTAACGCCATCAAAACTTGTTGTAATATGCTGGCTGCAACTGGGATGCGTTGATGTAACTCTGAAAAATCAACCAAGCCACTGATGGTCAATCGATTGGCAACCAAAAGTTTCAACGCTTCAACATCTATTTCATCTGGCAATGAAGTTAACTGCTCAAGGAGCGAATCATATTTAGGGCTGAAGACAATCACCTGTCCTTTATAAGACCTTTCCAACAATCGTCCACCCTTAATAAGTAACCTCAGGTCTTCATGAAATGATTCAGCTTCATCAGGCCAAACCAAACCTTGAAAGTAAACCCATTCTTGCAATTCATCTAAATCCCGGACCAGGGGTTTAAGCTGTTGATTAAAGCTCTGGATATCATATGAAGTTAAAGTCTGAGCAGAAAAGGACTCATCTAATGATTTTGAATGAACTGCTAAAGTCCTTCTTTCCTCAGCGGGCGCCTCATCCAGAAAAGCATAATTTCTGGCATTGATAATTGCCAATGAAGTTGGCGATGGCGTGTGACTATCTACATAATGTATCCTGACCTTTTTGTCAGCAATGGCTTTGAGAATAACAGCCAAACTACCAACATCCATAATACCTTCAGTACAGTCTATGATGGTTTGTGCAACTAAAGGGTGATCAGGGATGGTTCGATTACCAGCTATGTTTTCTGCACAAGCAATTTGATCTGGAAAAATTTCTGCCACCAAATCTTCTGCTTCATTGCGCTGAAACTGCGGAATCACTTTTTTACCACCACGACGTCTTTTAACCGCCAAGGCTACTGACGCATTCCAACGCCATTGAGTGACAAAGAGCGGTGTATCCAACAAGGCCTGAATCAAAACCTCTTTAACTGTATCCGGCTTTAGATACCCTTCAATGATAGATAACTCAAAGCTGTGGGTAGAACTCAAAGATAAGATCAAAGCATCTTCAAGTGCCGCGGCTTGAAGTTCAAAATTAAATTGTCGGCAAAACTTCTTCCTAAGCGCCAAGCCCCACGCCCGATTAACCCGAGAACCAAAAACTGAGTGTATCACCAGGTGCATGTCATTATTGCCATCAAAAAAGCGCTCAACCACAATTTCTTGCTGTGATGGCACCACTCCTAAAACTTCCTTGCTTTTACTCACATAGTTTAATAATTGTTCTTGTCCTGAATGACAAACTGGCAATTCAGGCAGCTTTTCCTTTTGATCATGATCACTCAAAAGACCATTAAACAAATACCTCAAGTCAGATACTGCCTTGCTCAATTCATCAGAACGCCACATTTGCACCCCAAACCAAAATGGAATATTAGGCGGCTGACCTGCAGCATCTTCAACAAACACTGTACCAGTTTTCACTTTTAAAATGCGGTAAGAGTGATTGCCGAGTTGGAAGATATCTCCAGGTATGCTTTCAAAAGAAAAGTCTTCATTCAAGGTACCTATTTTTATATCATCCGGCAACAAACGCACATCATAGTCAAACTGTTCTGGAATAGTACCACCATTCAACAAAGCAGTTAATGAAGCGGCTTTGCGCGGGCGTATTTCATCACTGACCTCATCATAAAAGATCAAGGCTTTCTGATAAGTAGAACGGCCAGAATACCCACTGGCCAACATATGAATCACTTGATAAAATGCATCCAGTGATAAATCCTTATATAATGAGGCCTCTTTAAACAAATGAAATAAACGCTCGGCTGGCCAATTCTTTTGCGATACCTCGGCAACAATTTGCTGAGCCAGCACATCCAGTGGCTGGTAAGGAAATTCGGTTACCTCTAAGGCGTCTTGATCAATGGCCACCAATAAAGCCGTGGCTTCTAACAAATCATCAATGGTCAGTGGATATATCATTCCCTTGGGTGTGCGATTCACCCCATGACCTGATCGACCAACGCGTTGTAAAAATGATTGTATACTACCTGGAGACCCCAACTGACAAACCAAATCAACATCACCAATATCAATCCCCAGTTCTAAAGATGCAGTGGCCACAATGGCTTTAAGCTCACCTGACTTCAATGCCTGCTCTGCTTTGAGGCGATGCTCCTTGGCCAGTGAACCATGATGGGCAGTGACACTTAATGAACCCTCAGGCATTTCACCCAATTTTTCTGCCAAGTGTTTTGCCACCCTTTCAGCCAATCGCCTGTTATTAACGAATACCAAAGTGGTTTTATGTGTTTTTATAACATCAGCGAGCATGGCATAAACCTCAGCCCATTGCTCGTTTGACATCACCGCTGCCAATAGACTTTCCGGGAGCTGAATTGACAAGTCCATATTCCTTTTATGTCCTTTATCAACCACAGAGGAAAATTTGGGGTGCAAAATGTAACGCTGCATATTTTCTATTGGCCGCTGAGTGGCTGATACAGCAATCCGTTGCGGTCTTTTGATAGACAGCGCTTCCAACCGCAATAGTGTTAAAAGCAGATGAGCGCCTCTTTTACTCGATGCCAATGCATGTACCTCATCAATAATAACAGTTTCTACCCCAGGCATCATACTTCGCCCCCCGCCAGAGGTCAGGATGTTGTATAAAGATTCTGGTGTTGTAACCAAAATATGCGGTGGTTGCTTTTTAATTTTTTCACGTTCATAACTGAGGGTATCTCCAGTCCAAACGGCAGAAGTGAGGTTCAAGCCATCTTCTGACAATGAGTTAATGGCATCTAGCGGCAGTTTTAGATTGAGGTTAATGTCATTAGATAATGCCTTAAGCGGCGACACATAAATAACTTTAAGCCCAGTTTCCGCACCAGCTCCCAACTCGAACAACTGATTGATGGCACATAAAAAGGCAGCCAAAGTTTTACCCGAGCCAGTTGGTGCTGCCAATAAAACATCTTGTCCAGTGGCAATTTTAAGCCAAGCATCTGCTTGGACCGGCGTAGGCGCTGTAAATTGAGTAGTAAACCATTGGTTGATGAGTGGATTAAACATTTGGCAAAGTGTGTCTTAACAATTATAATGCGGCGCTTATAGAACAATTACAAAACAAAATTACAAGTTACAGGATAATTCATGAGTGATCAAGATTCGATATTTTTCAGAAATTTCTCCATTTTACTGGCTGCATTGGTGGTATTAACCATTGTATTGATCTTGTTTGGTATATCCATACAAAATAACTTAGTAGCCAATGTTCAGGGTGAAGCGGATCGCAGCTCGATACAGAAGTTAATTAAACCCGTGGCAGAAGTTAACACCGATCCCAATGCCATTGTTGAGGTAGCTCCGGTTGCTATGGCCGCCGCTTTCGATGGATCTCTGGATGGACAAATGATTTACGACAATGTCTGTATGGCATGTCACACCACTGGCGCTGGCGGCGCACCTAAACTGATTGCAGCAGAGTGGGAAACACGCATTGCACAAGGTGATGCAGCAATGCTCAAAAACGCCATCGAGGGTTATACCGGCGAGAAAGGCATGATGCCTGCCAAAGGTGGACGTCTTGATTTAACTGATGAGCAGGTTAAAGTGACGGTAGAGTTCATGTTGGCCAATTTAAAATAATCCAGCCTTTAAAAAAATGATGATATAAAGCGGAAAGGGATCCGCTTTTTTCGTTTTTTAACAACTCATCAATAAATGGATATAAGCATTCGTATGGCCCACAGGGCATTTTCTGTCAGCAGTTAACCAATTATATCTCTGCATTTTCACAAACCCATGGCTCTTTCCTCGCAGCCAGCTCCCAGTCTTTCCAAGCTACCAAACCTGTTATGACATCACAATATTTCCTTGTACTGGAATGTTGACATTGAACCTTATACGCCTGTAGACGATTCACTACAGGTGCAAACATAGCTTCAGCTATAGTGAAGTCGCCAAATAAATATGGGCCATCGTAACTGTCTAAACATTCAGCCCAAATCTTTTCAATTCTATTGATATCAATCAAAGCGGCAGGGGACGGACTTACTGCACTTGGCTTACGACACATATTCATTGGGTACTCATTTCTTATCGCCATAAAGCCACTGTGCATTTCATGGGCAATCGACCTGGCATGAGCACGCACTTTCAAGTCATCTGGCCATAATTTTTTTTCAGGAAATAATTCTGATACATATTCCATAATGGCCAAAGAATCCCAAACAGTCAAACCATTGTGCTTCAAAACAGGCACTTTTTTAGTCGGGGAGAATTTCAAAAAATGACTGTTATTGGTAGCAAAATCTAAAACTGAAAGCTCTTCTTCAAATTCAATACCTTTAACTTTCAATATCAGCCAAGGGCGCATTGACCACGACGAGTATCTTTTATTAGCGATTATCAATTTCATAATTAACAGTTCTTATCTAGTAAATAATTAGCTCTCCCCTCAATACACCAACCCAATCACATGTACCTGAAAGAACTTTTTGGTTTCAGCTATGATGACAAATAAACAAAATTGAATTCTTGAGCCAAAGAAGCACCATCCAGCAGCTTTAAATCATGATTTTCTGCATAACTACCTGGTGAATAACTGTTAATGATGGTGTCGGACGGTAATAAGTTTAAATGAACAAAAGTATCCGTAATCAACTCGCTACAAAACATCGATTTTGTCCCAGTGGAAATACCCAACTTACCTGCTAAAAAATGCAACGCCATGGCTTCTAGACTTGGAAAAGCTGTGCCATCTGTTTTTTTCATAAACTGTGTCAGTAAATCCATAAAATCATCAGGCTTATCATAATCTAATTTACGCCATGTGTACTTGTAATGTTTACCATTTTTAGCTGTTTTATGATTGCAAAAATCCAATACTTTTGCCAAATCTAATAAATGCACCCCTTTTTCACGTTTACCATCCAACACATCGGTGATGGTTACAATCTCATCACTGGTCCATAACAAAGGCTGCTCATATTTGGGCAGCCTAACGACCATAGCTACATGTGAGAAGGGTGAATGATCTATGAGCTCTATCAATTCACTTTCAGGCCCCGGACCATGAAACAAGATCAAGTCACCCGTTGATAAATCATCTACAATTGAACTGTACGTATTCATTTTTACCCCCTAATAGAATTTTTTATTTTGTACCTAGCTTATGTTAACATGATTCCATATGGGGGCGTATATGGTATGAAAAAATCTCACAAGCATCGTTTATTAGTCAAGCTATGTACCATCATTCCAGTTATATTTTTACTGAACGGCTGTGACTTAAGTTACCCAGCTAATTACAAAGCCCAAATTCATGTTGAACAAACTTGGGTTGATGAGGAGATTTTCATCGAAAATCGATTGACCAATTTCAACAGCTTCAACAATCTAAAATTCACTGAATATAACCCAGACCAAATCATTAATTTCAGACAACATAAAAAAGACTTGCTACTTAAAGTCACAACTTTGGACGAGCCCAAAGACATCAATGAATTTACATTGAACTTATTCCCCAAGTACATCAATCAAGTCAGCTATTTTAATCATTCAAAGCAAAATGGTTACACCGACACCATCACTTTATACCGCAACAAAGTTAATGAAAATCGTTACTTTTCAAGCCAAAGATTTGCTTTCAACATAGATCATAAAAATTTTAAAAACACGCATTTCCTGTTACTTAAATCTGTCAGCAATCGATATGCCCATGTGGAAATCGTAGATACCCAATCATACATTAAATCAGACGCTGATTTCAGTCACTTTTTCACCATGGTATACAGCATCATCATAGCCATGATCTTATTCAATGCGGTATTTTATCTGTACAGTAAAGATGACTCATATTTGTTGTATACACTCTATATGATTGCCGCTTTATATTCTTTGCTTTGGCAAGAAGGGAAAATCAACAACCTCCCATGGCTAGCCTGGCATGTATTAGGTGCTCACAGTAGCCTAGTGTTTTTTATCATTTATGACGCTGTTGCTATCATATTTTTCTATCGCTTTATGGGGTTGAACTTCCGAAAAAGTTGGTTAACCACTGTCGTTTTAATTTGCGTTTTCTTTCGGCTTGGAATCATGCTTACAGCCCTTACACAATATCATTTATTGGACAACCTTCATTATAATATCTTGAGCAGCTTGTTTAATCTCAGTGTCATTGTGTCTTCTTTATTGGTCTGGATTATCATGTTAATCAAAACCATACAAAAACGCCCGCAAGCCAAATTTCTCTTCATTGCTTGGTCGCTATTGATTTTTACGGTGGTATTGAGGGTTTACTTCGCTTTTAATCCACACCCTGACTTGATATGGATGCCACATAGTTATGAACTGGGCATCATGCTTGAAGGGCTCATCTTGGCTTTTGCTATGGCCAATCGTACCATGGAATTCAGAAAGCAACGCGATCAAGCTTTGAGCAAATATACAGCTGCAGAGCGCTCCATTAAGGACCACAGATCCGTCACAGAGTTTCAGCATCAAATGCAGAACCTAGTAAAAGATTCCACTCTGAGCGTTGCTGAAGTCACAGAAAAAATAAACATCAAATTCCACCTGCTTATCAACAAAGCTTTCCCGATAA
>CALDFB010000220.1 GCA_937942365.1 uncultured Marinicella sp.
CAATCAAAGGATTGGCACCGACCCATTGCCCAATGAATAAAAGGGTTACTGAAATTAAAATACGCATAATCATTCAGACTGTTTTACTGCAAAAAAATTCATTCCATAAATAAATTATTTAGCAAAACTTTAAAATAGGATAAAACAACTACAAACCTGTTAATGTTTGTTTTTTCCACAAAAAAACCAGCCACTTGGGCTGGTTTCTCAACATATAAATGTGATGCAATTAATCCTCTAAAACAAAAGTTACTTTTAAAGCAACTCGATATTCAACGATCTTGTTGTCTTCTACGACTACTTTTTGGCTTTCAACCCAAGCGCCTGATACGTTTTTCAATGTTTTGGTGGCTCTATCGATACCATTTTGCGCTGCTTTTTCAAAACTCTTTTTAGAACCTGCAATGATTTCTGTGACTCTTGCTACACTCATGATCTTCTCCTTTCGTTTTTGTTTAAATAAAAATGAACAAATAGGATAGCAAAATAGGTATCATTTTTCCATCAATGCGCCAGTGATTTCACTTTTGTTTTAATTTCACTGTTTTTTATGGTCATAAAAAAAGCCAATCATTGATCGGCTTTTCTTTTTATTTTCAGATAACTATCACCAACCGCAATCACGCCCTTGGTTTTGTTCATCTAACCATACTTTTAATGGTGCGAAATAATCAATCACAGCAGTGGCATCCATTTCACGAGAGTTGGCAAGCGCTTCCATGGCATCTTGCCAAGGTCTTTGCGCACCCATCTCTAACACTTTAATTAATTTTTCACCTGCTGCTTTGTTGTTATAGATAGAACAGCGGTGTAAATCACCCTTGAACCCGGCTGCTTTACATAGTTCACGGTGGAATTGAAATTGCAGTATATGGGCCAAGAAATAACGGGTATAGGGCGTGTTGCCTGGAATGTGGTATTTCGCTCCTGGATCAAAATCATTTTCCGTTCGCTGAATCGGTGCTTTAACGCCTTGGTATTTATTTCTTAATTGCCACCAACCAGCGTTATACTCTGCTGGTGAAATTTCACCATTAAATACTTTCCAACGCCATTGATCTACCAATAATCCAAAGGGGACGAAAGCAATTTTTTCCAGTGCTTTTTGCATCAACATGCCCAAATCATTAGAGGATGCAGGCACTTCATCAATTAAACCGATGTCTTTGAAGTATTGTGGCGTGATTGATAAAGCCACTGTATCACCAATGGCTTCATGGAAACCATCATTGGCACCCGTTCTGTATAAAATACTTTTATCGTTATAGGCACGCTGATAAAAATTATGACCCAACTCATGGTGAATGGTCACAAAATCCTCATAGTCCTCTTTGATACACATTTTCATGCGAATGTCATCCACATTATCAATGTTCCAAGCGCTGGCATGGCAGACCACATCACGGTCTTGAGGCTTGGTAAACAAAGAGCGTTGCCAGAAAGTTTCTGGTAGTGGTGGAAGACCCAAAGAGGTGAAAAAACCTTCCGCGGTTTCAGTCATTTTCTTGGCATCATAATCATGCTTGGCTAACAAAGCGGTGACATCAATGGTAGTACCTGCATCTTCCGGCTTAACCAAATCATAGACACCCGTCCAATCCTGAGCCCACATGTTGCCTAACAGGTGTGCAGGAATCATGCCATCTGAACCCATGACATCACGACCGTAATGGTCTGTTAACTTGGTTCGGACATGACATTGTAATGAATCATATAAAGGCTTAACTTGTGACCACAAACGATCTAGTTCAACCGGAAACTCACTGGCGGGCATATCATAACCTGCTCTCCACATGGCTCCGGTATCGTCATAACCCAAATCTTGAGCACCTTCATTGGCTAACTCAACCATGCGTTGGTATTTATCACGCATATCCGGAGAAACTGTTCTCCACCCTTGCCAAGCTTCTAACAATGCATGATGATCTTTAGATTCTGCAATGGTTCTTGATAACTCTCCTAAGGTTTGACATTGATCATCAACACAGTATTTTCCAGAACCATACATGGCTTCTAAATTGGCCATAATCTGAGCCAACTCAGCATTTTTTTCAACATCATCAGGAGCTGCCAATGTCAGGCTTCCTTTGATTAAATTTAAACGACGACGCATGTCATCAGATAAATTCAAATCATCAAATTTCTTCGCTTCATTCGCAAACTTAACAGATAAACCACCCATTTTTTCAATGCTCTTTGCACCTAGCCAAATGGTGTCATCAGTAATAAAATTAGCTTGAACCCAAGCGATTCTTGCTGCATATTCACCTTCTTTAATATAAGTGTTTTCCACCCTATCCAAAAAAGCTTGTGCATCGGCCGCTGTGACGGTCTTTTTATTGACGTCATTCATTGGCTTGGTTGTTGTGTTGTTATGACATGCCATTAATGACATCATCAGACATAAAATCGATATTTTTTTCATGATGTGTTGTTGTCCCGTTGCGCTATTCAATCTAAAGGAAGTACAAAACCAGGTGATCAACCGATAGATTTAAGGCTTAATAATACAGTCTTGTCGGATATACATACCATCAAGACACTTGTTTAAACGCCCATATTCTACAACAAAGCCATGCAAATTGTTGAACGCAGCGCACAAAAAAACCCAGCATGTGCTGGGTTTTATGGAGGTCTTTGCTAAACCAAATATGGTTTAACTTTCGTTTTTTATCGTTGTCTTTGTCGGCTGCTCGAACGTTTGGATGCCGGACGACTTGATCTGCTTTGTTTTTTGCTTGATTGATTGCTGCGCTGCGGTTTTGAATTTGAAGACCTGCTGGGTTGTTTGGTCTGCTGAGGCTTTGACTGCCCTCTGTTTTGAGCCGCTCGATTATTTGCCTGGCTTCCCCTGGGTGCATTTGAACGCTGTGGTTTCGAACTTCTTTGAACTGAGGATTGTCGTGAAACACTGGATCGATTGTTATGGTATACCGGTGCTTGGCTGTTCATCGGTTTTACCCTCACAGCACTTTGTCTTTGAGTAGGTTGACTCGCTCTGGCATCTCGTCTCACTTGATTGGTTTGCCTAACCCTTTGACGAGGTAGATTACTCGCCACCAAAGCAGGTTTTTGATATCGGTTATTAACGTTGTTATTTGGTACTTTTCTTTGCGGCTTATTTTCACGGATATTATTTGATAAATGCCTAGAGTTCAGTTGGCCAGCCACTGCTTCACGTGATGAGTTTACACCTGCATTTGACCGTCTGTAGTTTGAATCATTTGATCGAATGGCAGCCTCTTGACGCCCCCTTTGCACGGGTCTGCTGTTGCGGTTTGAACGATTACCCGATGATCTATTAACACTTCTGTTTCCAGTGCTGCGACCACGGTAAACGGCATTGCGGTTGCTGCGATTACCAGTGCTATTTCTTCTGGGTTGCTTATTCTTATAATTCGAATAATATCGACCATTGGTCAAACGCCCTGCTTCGTTACGGGCAGAGTAATAACCACTTCGTGTTGGACGGTGATGATTATAATTGCGGTTACGCCAATGGTTATACCACCAGTAGTTGCTGGCATAATAGCCACCATAACCGCCATAACCACCATAACTTAAACCAAAACCATAGGAAGGCCACCAGCTGGAAGCATAATGGTTGTAACCATAATGGCTAGAGCCAAAAAACCCAGGCGAACAACGAGTTGACCAATAAGAATATCCACAATTATAACCAGAGGAATAATAAAAGCCGACCCGAGGGTATCTGTAAGGGCTGTAGTTAACATTACTGTAGTTCACACCCCAGCGATCTGGGTAATAGTTGTAATTATTGTAATAGACACCATCACCGGCAGTCGAGTACTCAGATGAACCATATCCATAATAAGGATCATAGTTATCATAAGCGTAATAATCATCTTCATAATGAGCATCCTGCGCAGCATCATAACGGTGGTTATGAACCCCACAAGAGGCCAAGAACAAAGTCATCAAAGGAATTATAATTTTCATATTGGGTGCGTAGTTTTTCATATGTTCACTATACTACATACGAAACACTGAATAAAAGCTGAATCAATCTAGGCATTCCGATCAAGTTAGTGATAAAATGATCATACCAACTTTTAAAAGGATTTATTATGGCAGAACCAATAAGCACTGGACGCATGTTCGAATTAACCAACAAGACCTTTCGTCAAAATTTTTCTTATATCACAACTCTAGCAATCATCTTTATTGGTATAGGCTATTTAATAGCCTCCATTACCAATGAATTTAACCATTATATAGGTGATAAAACTGTTTTTTTTATTATGTTTTTGATGCTCATCATTTATGCAAAACTTGCAATAATGATCCATAGATTAGTCATCTTAAATGAAAAAAATTTAACGATGATATTCAAATGGTCAGTTACAGAGCTGAAATTTTTAGGCTGGATTTTAATCACAACCACTGTTGTTGGATTGCTTCTATTTTTGATATTAAAACTCAGCTTCGGTAGCCCAAACCAAAATTCAAGCTCTGGTTTCATCAATCTTATTTTTATCCTAACTATGATAGCAATGGGAATTATTTTTTCGCGTTTTTCATTAATCTTTCCAGCCACAGCAGCGGAGCACGACTTGTCACTGAACAATGCTTGGAATCTTTCTAAAAATCACAAACTTTTGCTTTTTATATTGGTAATTTTAGTGCCTTATATCACCAATAGAATCTTTAGGGTAATTCCTGATGGTCAACTGTTTTGGAACATATTAATCGAAGCCTTATCGGTACTGATTATTATCTATGAAGTAGGCTTGTTGTCGCATTGTTACGATTCCTTGATTCAAAAGAACCATAAAGATAATCAAACAACCGAAAATAACCACATTGAAAAACGTTAAGCTATTTCAGTGTGGTGACTTAAAATAATTTTAATGAGTAGACGGATAATGCGTCTCCAGTGAAAACTATTTGAACCATGGCACAGGGTTGGTCGGATCGGCCGCTTTACGGATTTCAAAATAAACACCACTGGGGTCAATGTTACCCGAATTACCCGCCGTGGCTATCACTTGGTCTGCTTGCACCCAATCACCCACTTCAATCAACAGCGTTTCATTGTGACCATACAAAGTCATGTAATCTTCCCCATGATCAATAACAATCAACAGACCATACCCACGCAACCAGTCTGCAAATGCAACTCGACCATAAGCAGTGGCCACCACATTTTCGCCCGCCTCATTACCTATCACCACACCATCCCATCGACTGTAACCTGCTCGTAAGGAGCGATATGAACGGATGATTTTTCCAGTCAGTGGTTTGACCAACTGACCTTTAAGTTTTGCAAAAGAAATATCTTCGCCCAGATTTTCTGGTAGATCATCCAAGTATTGGGAAATTTGCAGCAACAGCTCATTAAGCCGAGCACTGTCCTGAGTTAACGTTTCATTCTCATTTTGATAGGCTGCAATGGTTTTTTTCAAACCATTCAATACCACCGCTCGTTGACGTTTTTGCTCCACCATGATGGTTTGTTCATCATTGAGCGCTTGCTCTTCAAGCTGTAGAGTTTGTTTTTGCTGAGAAATCTGAACTTGATACTGTTCCAGCTGTTTGATTTGTTCAGCAATACTTTTGATTAAGTCATACAACTTGTATTGTAGGTATTTGATTTGATGTTGTGTGATTTCAGCATTTTGGGTATTGGGGTTAAACAACATCATTTTCAATATACGATCATGGTTGATAAAAACATGTAAACGCAGTAACTCTGACATTTGTGACTTTTGGTCACTGATGCTTTCATTCTTGAATTTAATTTGTTCGCCTAACACCTCTACTTGGTTTTCAGCTGTATCTATCTTGGCTTTAATGTCTCTTAATTTTTGACCTTGTAAGTTGATTTTTTGATCTTGTGACTCAAGCTCCTGAATCAATTTAGCCTCATCTCCTTTGGCTTGATTAAGTTCGTTTTTGAGACTGGTCAAACGTTGACGAATGTTTTCTAGTTTGTTATTAATTTCAGCTTCGTCCATGTCAGGTTGAGCCACCGAAACTCCACTGATGAACAACATAACTAGCAAAAAACATCCCAAATGCATATAAAACTGGATTGAACCATCGATGATAACAGCCGAACATATTAGCAAAGTCAACCCAGAGAAAAAACTGTTTTACTGACCAATCTATATCAAAGTCATAGATATGGTTTATTTTTAAGGCTTTTGACTTGATTTTTTACGCTGATACCTTATATTGTCCCTTTTCGAATTTTAGGTAAACAGTCGATGTCACAGTTGGTCGAATTTATTGGTAACCACCCATTTTTGGTGACTTTGTTTTTACTGGTTCTATTTTTATTTCTTAACAGTCTTTATAAAGAAAAAAGCCGGGCATTTCAAACCATTAATATTGATCAATTAACACGACTCGTGAACCAACAAAATGCTCAAGTAATCGATGTAAGGCCAAAAGATGCTTACAACCAAGGCCACATTGTTAATGCCCTCAATATACCATTAGAAGACATCACTTCAGGTAAAGCTAAAATCGATAAACTGAAAAAGAAACCTGTCGTGGTTTACTGTCAAATGGGTAGAAGCTCATCAAAAGCCAGCCAAAAATTAACCGATTCAGGTTTAGAACAGGTGTTTAATTTACAAGGTGGTATCAACACTTGGATCAATGAAAAATTACCCTTGAGCAAAGCCTAAAAAACGATAAGTTAATCAAACCAATTTCAATACTAAGGGATCATTAAAAAAGATCCAAATTAAAACATAGGAATTAATCATGACAAAAGAAAGTAAAGCAGCAGCAACGACTGAAAACCAAGGGCCATCGATGTCTTTGCAAAAAATCTATACCAAGGATGTCTCTTTTGAAGCACCTAATGCGCCGCATGTTTTCAGTGAACAAGGTCAACCTGAAATCAAATTGAACATGAACCAAAAAGTCAATAAATTAGATGACACCACTTTCGAAGTGGCACTGACTGCAACAGTGACATGTACTTTAAACGAAAAAACCACGTATTTGGTTGAAGTTTGTCAAGCAGGGATTTTCGGCATGAAAAACTTCGAAGACCAAGCATTACACCAAACATTAGGCGTTTATTGCCCCAATGTACTTTTCCCCTATGTCCGCCAACAAGTCAGC
>CALDFB010000221.1 GCA_937942365.1 uncultured Marinicella sp.
AATCAACTCGAACTTAATGTGCTTTGTGAAACTAAGCTGAAAGGATTGAGTCAGCAAGGTTTGGTGGCCAATTCATTTGGCGTTGTCCAAAGATTACCTGACATTGCTGAATTCAATACACAAGGCAGTAAAATGCGTCGATTGCGCTACCAAGTCAATAAATTCCAACAATCAGGTCAAGCCAGAACCATTGAGTACAAAGTAGGTAATGATGTTGCCACTGATGTCGCTGTAATGAGTATGATCGAAAAATGGGCTCAACTGAAATCAGGTGTTAACCCCTACATTTGGCGTGTTAAAGATGAGATGGAAACAGGAACTTTAGGCAGTGAATACAGAATTTTTCTCACTTATTTAGGTACAAGTTTGCAAAATGTCATCATTATTTCAAGAATTGATTCAGAAAACAGTTACCTTTTAGATACTGAGTTCTATTCCGTTGAAATGGCCATGGGAGCCATGGAATTTGGGATAGTTGAAATCATTAACAAGCTTAAGGAGGAAGGTTGTGAGGCTTTCAGCCTTGGTTTAACTTTTGGAGCCAGTTTTATTGACTCTGACCAAGCCGATCCAGCAGTCAGCCAAACTTTTCAAAAATTGGCTGAGGATCATATTTTTGAAGAGTCTGGAAATTTCCAATTTAAGAATAAATTCAGGTGTGATAACTGCGCCTTGTTTTTATACAGAACCGCCAATCAAACGCCGGCTAATGTCATAGATATTATCATGATGATTGGCAACCCACAAAGCACACAACCTTTATCGCCAGTTATTGAAACAACATCTGATCAAGCCATCCATGAGGTTGCTCAAATTGTAGATGTCGTTGGTGATAAGGCGAAAAAGGAAGTCGGTTCTATACAAGATTTTATACCCAATGACTCTGTAGATAATTTCGAAAGATTAAAAGCAGCACAATACAATCCGTTCAACCTTTCACCTCATGAAATCGAGTATGATTTAGCAACAGATTCTTGGTCTGAACTGGAATATCCATTTATCAAAGCAAGGACTGAGCTGCTGCAAAGTAAACAATATGATGCAGCTCAGCAGCTTGAAGACTTAATTACAGCAGTTTTTGGATTGTCTCATATACTGCCTTTTTCATCGGGGCGAGTCGCTGAGTCCTTCTTTTGTCCTGCGTGGCCCAAACAAAAGAAATATGTGCTTCAGAATGTTTTATTCCCAACTTGCTTATTCCATCAAGTCAACAATGATTTCATTCCGGTAGAAGTCATCAACAAAGAATTTTTAAATGTTCATTCAGATCAGATTTTTAAAGGCGATATCGATTGTGAGGTACTCAGAGCAAAACTTGAAGAGTACAAAGGTGATGTGGCGTTTATATGGATTGAAATTGCCAACAATGCAACGGGAGGGTGTCCAGTATCTATAAGTAATCTAAGGGCAGTTAAAAGTATCATTGGCGACATTCCATTGATGATCGATGCCACCAGAATCATAGAAAATGCCTATCACATTAAGGCTTATGAGTCAGAATTTGCTGATCATGATATTTGGTCCATAGTTAAAGAGATTTGTTCTTATGCCGATGCCATCAATGCCAGTTTAACCAAAGATTTTGGTAGCCACACAGGTGGTTTTTTTGCCACAAATGATGCAGAGCTATTTGCACAACTCAAAGACACCATTTCAACCAATGGCAGTGGTTTGTCTCGAACTGATCGTCAGTTGGTTTGTCAGGCAATTTTAGATAAAAAGTACATATTGAATTCAGTTAAAGACCGAATGAATGCGGTCTTAAATTTGGCTCAAGTTCTTATTGATGGTGGTTTATCGGTGGTTCAACCAGTTGGTGGACATTGTGTCCTTATTGATCCAATGACCATCAAAGAACTGTCAGGGTTTCAGTCCCCATTACCATCGTTTTTGGCATGGTTATACAAATACACCGGTATCAGGGCGAATATTCACAGTGTGGGTAGGCAACGTAACACAACTATGAATGATTTGATCAGATTGGCTATACCAGTCGGTTTAAGTAGTGAACATGTGAATACCATTGGGCAAAGAATAGTAGAATTATTTAACGCCAATAATTTGATTGATGATTTGGAACTGAAAGATAAACCAAATGGTTTGTTTGGAGAAATGAAAGCCAATTATGTTTCAAAGCGGCAAATCCAATTGAAACTTGGAAGTGATGAGGTTTTATCTTCAGAAGTCATTCCCCATTTTTATACTGAGAGTGATGATAAAAAATCAGATACCCATAAAAAAGAAGTATTGACTCAAAAAAGCAGTCCAATTCCTTCTAAAAACACTGAGTCAGTTCATGATATAGCTGTGATCGGTATGAGTGGGCGATATCCCGATGCATTGAATCTCGACCAGTTTTGGCATAACTTAACTGAAGGTCATAACAGCATTAAACTGGGACCAGATTGGGCAGGTCGTTTTATAGACACAACAACACCGCAACATTTAGGTGGTTTTATCGATGATGTTGATAAATTTGACTCTCTGTTTTTCAACATTTCTCCACGTGAAGCTAAAAACATGGATCCCCAAGAGCGCTTGGTAATGGAGGTCTCGTGGGAAGCTTTAGAGGATGCTGGTTATTATCCAGAGTCTTTGATAGCAACCATTGGATCAAACCAAGTGGGTGTTTTCGTTGGTGCTGTGTGGTCATATTACGAAATGTTGGGTGCTGAAAACAGAAAATTAGGCGGTGATTCAATTGCCAACTCTCAGCATTGGGGCGTTTCTAATCGAGTTTCATCTTTTATGAATTTCAGTGGCCCCAGTTTGACGGTTGATACAGCTTGTTCTTCAAGTTTGACCGCCATACATTTGGCTTGTGAGTCATTACGAAGTGGTGAATGTAAAGTGGCTTTGGCCAGTGGTGTTAATCTTGACCTACATCCCAGTAAGTACCACATTACTCATGCAGCTCAATTCCTCTCTGAAGATGGTCTGTGTCGTGCCTTTGGAAAAGGCGGAAGTGGTTATGTGGCTGGAGAAGGCGTTGGAACATTGGTGCTTAAACCTTTGCATCAAGCTGAATTGGATGGTGATCACATATATGGTGTGATCAAAAGTACAGCCACAAACCATGGTGGCCGAACTGCTGGATACACAGTACCCAACCCGAATGCCCAGGCGGAATTGATTGCTTCTGCTATCAAGAAAGCTGGCATCACAGCTGACACAATCAGCTATGTAGAAGCCCATGGGACAGGTACAGAGTTGGGTGACCCTGTAGAAATACAAGGTGCTACCAAAGCCTATCGTGAAGATACCCATGCAAAACAATACTGTTCTATAGGCTCAGTTAAAACCAATATAGGTCATTTAGAAGCTGCTGCAGGCATAGCAGGTGCCACCAAATTATTACTGCAGATGAAGCATAAAAAGTTAGTTTCTTCACTTCATTCTGCAGAACTTAACGAACATATAGATTTTGCCAGCTCTCCATTTTATGTACAACAAGAAAATGCATATTGGCAAGCACTGGAAGTGAATGGGAAAATCATACCGAGAAGGGCAGGATTAAGTTCTTTTGGCGCAGGCGGCACCAATGTGCACATCATATTTGAGGAGTATTCAAAAGCCACGTCAACTCCTACGAGTAATCAGGAACCGTTGTTGGTGGTGTTATCAGCTAAAAAAGAACAAGGGCTTTACCAACAAGCCAATAATTTATTAACTTGGTTAGAAAATGACTTGAACGATCATGTCAATTTGGCTGAATTGGCTTACACCTTACAAGCCGGTCGTTTACCAATGGGTAAAAGGTTGGCCGTTTCTTTTGATGATAAAGATAATTTAATCAATAATTTAAGAGATTTTATTGATGATAAGTCTAATGAAAATGTATTCCTTGCTGACCCAAATACCAAGCTGGCATTGGATATATTTGATGGTGAAGAAAGTGCTGAAATAATTGAAATTTTAGTCAAAAAAGGAAGTTTTAAAAAACTGGCACAATTTTGGGTCAACGGGGTCGATATCAATTGGGCCCAAGCCAACCAAAATAATATGAACAAAGTTTCATTGCCCACATATCCATTTGCTAAAGAGTCACATTGGATAAGTGAAATAAAAACTGTTAATGACAATGACAGTGAAAACCGACATCAAAAAGCATCATTAAAACTACATCCCTTAATCGATGAAAACATTTCCAGATCTGGCCAAAAAGAATACCGCAAACAATTTTCCTTAGATCAATTTGTTTTCAGCGACCATATTGTCGATGGTATACCGACTTTACCGGGTGTGGCTTATATGGAAATGGCCAGAGCAGCAGCTGCACATGCCTCAAATCACCAAGTGAATACATTGAGAAACCTGATTTGGGCCAGCCCAATTAACAGTGAAGGTTCACATGACATCAGAATTAAATTAAGTGCATTGCAAGACGTCACTGCTTATGAAATTTGTACTTATGATGATTCAGGTAAAAAACATGTCCATTCACAAGGCAAAGCTGTATGCGTTTCGCAACCAATGCTATCAATACCTAATAAAGACATTTCCGCCATTAAAGATCGATGTCGGGGTTTTATGTCAAAACAAGCTTGTTATGATTTATTGGCAACCAGAAAGTTAACCTATGGTGCACCATTACAAACGATCAATGGCTTTCATTACGGCATTAAAGAAGGTTTGACAACACTGGAATTGCCGGCAAGTTTAATGGCATCATTTAAAGATTATGAGGCTCATCCATCAATTTTAGATGGAGCGGTGCAATCAATCATCAGCTTGTTGGAGTGTGTTAACACCAAGACTCAAGCAGGTGTCCCTTACGTTCCTTTTGTTTTGAGTGAATTATTGATTCATAAACCTTTGTCACAAACCGGATATGCACACTTGGTTTTGGATGAAGGTAAAAAAGAACGAGATGACATCAAAAAAATCAATATAGACATCATGAATGAGCAGGGTGAAGTACTGATTCAAATGAAAGATTTCTCATTCAAAGCCATCGCTGAACAAGAAAATACTCAGGCCTTAGATTCAACGTCAGAAATGAGTCATGTCAGCAAACATCAAGACCTGGTGGTTTATCACTCCATCTGGAGCCCGGCAAAAATGTTGGACAGTTTAACCACAGGTTCAAGAAATGAAACCTTGGTTTTATTCGACAATAACTTGCATAACAAAGAAGCCATTTTAAAAGATCAATTCAATCAATTTGGTCACGTGGTTTTGGTGGGAACACATGATTCTTTTTTGAAAATCGATCAGGTACACTATCAGTTGAATCCCACAGATGCTGATCACCTTCAAAAACTTATGGATGCCATGTTGGAAGATGGTTTACAGCCCAGTAATTTTGTACACAACCTAGGCGGGCATGCATTCAGATCAGAAGAAAAGGCAATCAATCATGACTTAAATTATGGATTGTATGCTATGTTTTTGCTATCACAGTCACTGTTAAAGAACAGGAAAGCCATTGGGGTTAAATCTTTAAACTTATCTTACTTATATCATTGTCAGGATGAATTAACTCATCCCAGTAATGGTGCTGTCAATGCATTTATGCGTTCAATCAAACATGAAGGGGCTAACATAGATTGTAAGACCATTTGCATCAATCACGAATCTTCAAACAGCAAAGATTTGAAAGTCAATTGGTCAACCATCTTGCAAGAATTACAGAATACAACTGACATGGACGTTATGTATAAAAGCGAGCAAAGGTTTTGTCGAAACTTAGAGTCAGTTTCAACTGTTAAGCAAAGCCCATTGAATCCACCCTGTGAATTGGCCAAACAAAATGGCGTGTATTTAATTACAGGTGGAATGGGTGGTCTTGGACTTATTTTTGCAGCACACATGCTGAAAACAAAAGGCGTTAAAATAACTTTGACAGGAAGATCAAAAACCAATGATATGATCGATGCCAAACTCAATCAACTTCATGGTCATACTGAGTATCACAGTTGTGACTTGACAGTTGGCGAGGACGTTGATCAGTTGATTCAAAAAACACTGGATAAACATGGCCGCTTGGATGGTGTTATACATGCAGCTGGCATTATAAAAGATGGCTTTTTATGGAATAAAGAACTGTCACAGTTTAGCTCGGTATTATCCCCCAAAATATCAGGCACTCATCATTTAGATCAAGCCACCAAAGAGATTGATTTAGATTACTTTGTATTGTGTTCATCGATAGCGTCTGTAATAGGTAACATGGGTCAAAGTGATTATGCTGCTGGTAATCGCTATATGGATGAATTTGCAGCCTTGAGAACCCAATGGCAACAACAGGGTTTAAGAAAAGGACGCAGTGTCTCGATCAACTGGCCTTTGTGGAAAAACGGTGGCATGCAGGTCAATGAGCAAGCTGAACAATGGATGTTTGATCAATGGGGAATGAGGCCTCTAGAAACCGAGGTGGGCTTAGCAGTTTTACAGTTCGCATTATCAACTGAATTATCCGTTGTTGGTTTGGTTCAAGGTGAAGTGGGAAAGATCAATCAAGCTTTATCAATAGAATCAGACCTTCATTTTAAGCAGGCAATAAAACCTGTTAAACCCAATAAGACAACCATCAATGCAATCGTCAGAAGTCATTCCTCAGTTCAAACGAATCAATTGGAAAATGCGCAATTACCTTTGGTTGATATGCTACAAACAGACTTGACTGCTATGGTCATTGAATTGTTGAAAATCAAGGAAAGTGACATTGAGTTTACCGATAATATGAGCGGTTATGGGTTTGATTCTGTTACGTTTACAGAGTTTGCAAATTTGATTAATTCCCAACTAGAAATAGATGTAACGCCGTTAATTTTCTTTGAACAAGAAACACTTCAAGAATTAACTGATTATTTACTTAAGGATTTTGCTGAGCCTTTGAATGCACACTATGAGTCTGTGAATGGTACAAGCGAGGCTATGCAGGAAAATGTTATTCAAGTTGAGCAGTCCAATGGTGCGAGTGGTACCACTTTACATGACATCCAAAATGATAAATCAAACTCCAATAATGCTGAACAAACCAATGAAGACATTGCCATAATCGGTATCAGTGGTGTGATGCCACAATCTGCAGATTTGGATGAGTTTTGGCAAAATTTGGTTGATGAAAAGAACTTGATCACAGAAATTCCAAAGGACCGTTGGGACTGGAAAAAATTCTATGGTGAATCAGACTTAGGAAACAGTAAAACCGAAATCAAATGGGGCGGCTTTATGCCCGATGTAGATAAATTTGATGCCGAGTTTTTTAATATTTCACCTTTGGAAGCAGAACTGACAGATCCACAACAGCGAATCTTCCTACAAAGTGTGTGGCATGCCATTGAAGATGCTGGTTATCAAACCAAAGAACTTTCAGGAACTAACACTGGGGTTTTTGTGGGTATTGGAAGCTCAGACTATCATGAGTTATTACGTGAACAAAGCAGCGATTTTGAAGCGTATTCAGTGGCAGGTTGGATGCATGCTGTTCTGGCCAACAGAATTTCGTATTTCTTTAATTGGAGTGGACCCAGCGAGCCTATAGGTACCGCTTGTTCAAGTACTTTGGTGGCAGTAGATCGGGCTGTTAGGGCCATCAGAAGTGGTCAATGTGACATGTGTGTAGCTGGTGGCGTATCCATGCTGTTGAATCCAGGGGTACATGTGGGTTTGGGAAAAGCGTCTATGTTGGCCGATGATGGCCGATGTAAAACGTTTGACCATAATGCCAATGGATATGTAAGGAGTGAAGGGGTTGGGGCATTAATTCTTAAGCCTTTAAGTAAAGCCCAAGCCGATGGCGATCGCATTCATGCTGTTATTAAAGGCACAGCGGTTAACCATGGCGGTCATGTTAATACATTCACCACACCTAATCCAAAAGCACAGGCAGACGTGTTAAATATGGCATTCAATGATGCCAAAATCGATCCAGCCACACTGACGTATATAGAAACTCATGGCACAGGAACCGCATTGGGTGACCCCATTGAAATCCAAGGTTTAATTAAGGCTTTCAAAAACAGTGCCAATCAAACAAATCAGATGCCAGAAAAATCTGAGTATTGTACATTGGGTTCAGTAAAGACCAATGCAGGGCATTTGGAATTGGCATCAGGGATGTCCGGAATTTCGAAGTTGATTTTATGTTTGAAAAACAAAGTCATACCAGCCAATATTAATTTTGAGAAGATCAATCCTTATATTAAACTTGAAAACACGCCATTTAAATTAGCAACAGAAACTAAAAGTTGGGACCAAATTTCAGATGTAAACAATGAATTGGTTCCACGCAGAGCAGGGATCAGTTCATTTGGTTTTGGTGGGGTCAATGCGCACTTAATTCTCGAAGAATATTCGACACCACAACAGACTAAAACTTGTGAAATGGACACGATCAGTCAGCAACAACAAGTGATCACATTATCTGCTAAATACAAAGAGGGGTTGAGCATTCAAGCCAAACAATTAATTGCTTACATTAAAAAGAAAGAAAATGAAAATTCATTACCAACGCTAGAAACTTTGGCTGCAGGTTATCAACAAGGCAGAGATGCCTTACCAATACGTTTGGCCCTGGTAATCAGTTCATATGCTGAACTGATTAATGGTTTAGAGAAATACTGTGAAGGACAGCAGTTAGAAAATGTTATCCAGGGTGAAAAATCAGCTAAAAACCAAATCAGTGATGAGGATGTTGAACAATGCATAAAATCCAAAAGCATTTCAACCTTGGCGCAATACTGGACCTCGGGTAAGGACATTGATTGGGAGGTTTTAAATCCCAGATTTGAAAAAATTACCTTACCTTTATATCCTTTTCAAAAAAACCGATACTGGTTGTTAGACAGCAGCTATACAGGTGCCGTGTTAGATGAAGGTGACGCCTTAGAATCAAAAAATGAATTGTCAGACCGTGGTATGCAGCTGTTGTTCAATAGTGATTTGAGTGAATCAACGACCCGTGTTTTTACCGTAATAATTGATGAAGACAGCCAATATATAAATGACCATAAAATAGCAGGATTCAAACTATTACCTGCTGCTGGTTACTTAGAGATGGTCAATCATGCCATTCACAGTTCGGAAAAGCTGACAGCAAAAAAATTCAGAGATGTCGAATGGCTTGAACCCATCACATTTGAATCAATCAAAGATGGCATTCACCTCAAATTGATTAAAAACAATAACAATTATGAATTTTTCTTTGAATCAATCATTGATGAAAATCACCAAATTTACTGCAAAGGTTTAGTTGATACTTCTGTGAATGAGGTCGCAACAAGTAGTGAAAGTTTTGATTTTGATCGCTTACAAGTGAATGCGAAAACCCATCATGAGATTTATCAGAAGTTCAAGAAGGCTGGTTTTGAATATGGAGACAGTTTACAGATCATTGATCAAATGAATGTTGCCTATGAAAGAGAGGTATTCGCGTCTTTAAAATTACCAGAAGTATTCAGTAATCATATAAACCAAAATCAGTTTCATTGTGCTTTGCTGGATGGGACATTACAAGGGATGTTAGGTGTCTTATTATATCAAGCTGATGAAAAAAACTTCCAAGTACCTGCCAATGTTAAGCGTATAGACTGGTTAAGCCCTTTAGCTTCAAAATCATTTATACACATCAAGGAAGTGGGGCATAACATCAACCAAAACAAACAAATAGAATCAAGGTTATTTGACATTCAAATTTTTGATTCATCCGGACATCTGTCTGTGAGTATGGATTCATTTGAAATTAAAAACTTAGGCAGTCAAGATAATCATGCGGAAATAAATACAGGTGAGGGCGAAGCTAATGATTTAGGCCATAAAGAGCTGGTCAAATTTTTATGTCAAATGGTAGCTGAAGAAACCAAACGTGAATACATTGATATTAACGCAGACACCCATTTTGACCAATATGGAATTGATTCATTTTTGGCATTAAGGATGACCAAGAAACTAGAAAAGCAGATTGGTCCAGTTAATAAAACAGTGTTTTTTGAACACAAAACTGTGAATGATTTGGCTGTTTATTTAGCTGGTACCAGTGATAGCGTCATGAGTTCAATTGAAAATTTAGGAGGGAACGAGGAAATAATTTCAGAGCCTGATACTCAAAAAATAATGTCAGACCAAGGAAGCCTACTGTTAGATTCGACTACATCATTTTTAACTCAAATGATTGCAGAAGAAACAAAACGTGAAACGTCTACTATAAAAATAGATGCTTCATTGGATAGTTTAGGTATTGACTCGTTTTTAGCACTCAGAATGACCAAGAAACTTGAAAAAGTTGTTGGTTCAGTCAATAAAACAATGTTTTTTGAACATAACAGCGTTGAACATTTAGCAGGGTATTTGATGAGGGAACATGCAGAAAATTTACAAAATCATTTTGAGGTTGTTCCTGTGGCAAAGGAAGTGGTTGAAGATAATGCGGTCGATAAGATTGGGGCTGATCAAAGTTCAGACTTGTTGTTAGAACAAACATGTGCGTACCTGGTACAGACAATTGCAGTTGAAACCAAGCGTGATCCTGCACAAATTAAGCATGATGAATCTCTAGATACTTACGGTGTTGATTCTTTCTTGGCTTTAAGAATGACCAAAAAACTTGAGAAAGTTGTAGGTCAAATATCGAAAACCGTTTTCTTTGAACACAAAACCATATCTGATCTAAGCCACTATTTAATCTCAGAACATACTGAGTCACTGAACAGAGAATTCGGAATTTCATCTTCTGAGTCGAATGATGAAGCAGTAATAAACGTTGATACAGGCAAGACTCAGAAAGGCGATTTACTGTCAGAAAGAACCTGTGAATACCTGGTAGAAATCATTGCCACTGAAACCAAACGTGACCCTTCACAAATTAAGCATGATGAATCTCTAGACACCTATGGTGTTGATTCCTTCTTGGCTTTAAGAATGACCAAAAAACTTGAGAAGGTTGTAGGTCAAATATCGAAAACCGTTTTCTTTGAACATAAAACCATATCAGATTTAAGCCACTATTTAATCTCAGAACATCCTGAATCACTGAACAAAGAATTTAGACTTTCATCAACGGAGTCGAAGGATGAAGTAGTAACAAACGTTGAAACAGGCAATACTCAGAAAGGCGATTTACTGGCAGAAAAAACCTGTGAATACCTGGTGGAAATCATCGCCACTGAAACCAAACGTGAACCTTCAAAAATTAAGAATGATGAATCTCTAGACACCTATGGTGTTGATTCCTTCTTGGCTTTAAGAAT
>CALDFB010000222.1 GCA_937942365.1 uncultured Marinicella sp.
GTGTCTTTTTTCAGAGCGGCTGAGGCATTCATTGTCCTGCGTAAAGCCCCATCTACATAAAACTTACCATCTATTTTTACCGGTGAGTACAGGCCAGGTAATGCGGATGAAGCTTGCACTGCTTTAGAAATAGGTACTTGGTTATTGTCGTGATTACCAAAACCTGCAATGGTCCCACTGTTTAACTCGCATGCCACAATATAAAGTTCTTTTTTAAGTTTTCTGAAATCGTTGGTTTGGCCATGCTTGGACAAAATGGTTTTGAGAAAATGCTCGAGTTTTTCATTGTTGAAAACACCGGCAGGTAATATTTTTCCAGTCATTTCAAGTAAATCGACTACACTGGTTTTCATCGGGTTTTTTGCCCACTTAATCAATGTTTTACTGATCAACGAGGGCGATTTAGCTAAATTCAGCAGAAAATCTTTGTAGGCAGGTTGTAAAAAATGATCTGGATTAAATGGCGTTTCATGCTTTTTGTTGAAAGCAAAAATTTTCGCCATTAATTTTAAATCGATACCATTAGCCAGGCCAGCTGCAATGAATGCGCCTGCACTGACTCCAACATATACATCGAGTTCTGTGATTTTTAATGGCGTTAAAGAGTCTTCTATAGCGCATAATGCGCCCAACTCGTAAAAGCCGCCTAATGGGCCGCCTCCGGCTAAAGCAAGACCAAATTTTTGGTTACTTTTGATGGGCTTTTTAGCCCCTTTTACTGTAATCATTTCGTTATTATATTGACCTTGCGACATAATGCTAGATATTTCAGTCTCAGGTTTTTCAGAGATGGTTTATCTCTGAATTATGCTAAGAGGACGGTGTGGTTTACGTAATGCGGGTTTGCAAAGTTCATGACAGGGTTTTGGGTTAATATCGTTTGAATGGTTGAAGGTAAAATGCGATCAGATAGTAAAGCAAGCATTAAAAATGATTAAATTTTTATTAATTAACTGTGAATAAATAGTAATATTGGGTTTTTTATGCTAAAAATCGATTTCACAATGAAAAAAGGAGAATTCAGATGATTAAAGTGATGTTAGTTGATGACCATGATATTGTTCGTATTGGTATTCGGTTGGTGATTGAGAAAATGTCAGGTATTCAAATTGTGGGTGAATGCAATGATGGCTATCAGGCATTGGAAATGGTTGAAAAGGAAAAACCAGATGTGGTTTTAATGGATGTCAACATGCCACGTATGAGTGGTTTGGAGGCGACCAAGAAAATCACAGATATCGATCCATATGTAAGAATTATCATTTTGACTATTCATGCAGAAAATCCATATCCTAAACAACTCCTAGATGCTGGAGCCAGTGGTTACTTGACTAAAGGTTGTGCGGCTCAAGAATTAGAAGAGTCGATCAAAAAAGTATATGCTGGGCAGCGGTATGTGGGTGCTGATATTGCTCAACAAATGGCCCTTTCAATGCTTCCAGGTGGGCATAAAGATTCGCCGTTCGATGGATTAACAAGCAGAGAAATGGAGGTCATGATGCTATTGGTAAGAGGTAAAAAAGCCAAGGAAATTGGTCACATATTGGGTTTGAATGATAAAACTGTTGCGACCTATAAATACAGAATTTTAGAAAAGTTAGAAATTAAGAATGATGTAAAATTAACTCACATGGCCATCAGGCATGGTATTTTAGATCCAAAAGAGATAGGGTCAGTGAGTTGAATTAGATTTTGTTGGTATAACTGATCTATAAATGATGTGTAGATAGGTCATGGGTCCATGGAAAAGCGCCAATGGATTGCCTTCTTTTAAAATTAACTCAATAAAACTGTAAAAAAGCGTAATTAGTGCTGTTATATGTGGTTGATTTCCTATAAAATTGCCCGTCTTTTTTAGCGCCCCGAATTTTAGAGGTAAATTATGGTTAAGATTAAATTAGTTAGGCATGGCGCCAAGCGTTCGCCTTTCTATAAAGTTGTCGCAACAGACTCACGTTATGCTGGTGATGGTAAAGCGTTAGAGCGATTGGGTTTTTTCAATCCTATGGCACGTGGACAAGAAGTTAAATTGAATTTGAATATCGACAGAATTAATCACTGGGTTGGCCAAGGCGCTCAGATGTCTGATCGTGTTGGTACTTTGATTAAGCAGTCGCAGAAAACAGCTTAATTTACAGTGACGGAACACTTGGGCACGTCTGGTGACTTGTCAATGTCAGAAAACTTAATAACTGTAGGAAAAGTTTCTGCTCATTATGGAGTGAAAGGTTGGTTGAAGATTTTTTCATTCACTCAACCGATGGAAAATATAGCCAAGTATAAGACATGGTATGTTGGAAGCGAGGCGATCAAGGGAATCAAATCCAAGCGTCATGGTAAAACCATGATTGCCTTGTTCAAAGGTTGTGATAACAGAGAAACAGCACAAAAATACATTGGTGCTGAGATTCGAATAGAACGTCAAGCGCTGAGTGCGTTACAAGAAGGTGAGTATTACTGGCACCAACTGTTAGGACTGGTTGTGAAAGACACAGCAGGCCAATGTTTAGGCCGTATTGAATCATTGTTTGAGACTGGTGCAAATGACGTGATGGTGGTGAAAAACGCACAGTCAGAGGAACTATTGATTCCATATATTGTAGATAAGTATGTCGTCAATATTGATTTGGATTCAGAAGAAATGGTGGTTGATTGGGAAGTGGAAAGTTGAATGAACTTCAATGTCATTACATTATTTCCCGACATGGTGAAACACACTTTAAGCTTTGGGGTAATTGGTAAGGCCATTGAAAATGGCTTGGTAACAATAAGTTATATCAACCCCCGCGATTTTGCTGAAAATAAGCATGGTCGTGTGGATGACAAGCCTTTTGGGGGTGGTCCAGGGATGGTGATGATGTATGACCCTCTGAAGCGGGCTTTAAAGAACATTGAGAATAAAGGCCATGCGGGTGATGTCGTGTTTCTATCTCCTCAAGGCAAAGAGTTAAAACAAAGTGTGTGTAACGACTTGGCAAAGAAAAATACGCTGACTTTGGTATGTGGTCGTTACGAAGGTATTGATCAACGATTCGTTGATGAATGCGTAGACCAAGAAATTTCTATTGGTGATTATGTCATCAGTGGAGGTGAGGTGGCCGCGTGTGTGGTTATCGACACCGTAGTGCGTCAAATTAAAGGCGTGCTTGGAGATGATGAATCGGCGATGACTGATTCATTTATGAATGGTATGCTGGGTTTTCCTCAGTACACCCGTTCGGATTTATTGGGACAATCAGGCGTCCCTGAAGTTTTGTTGAGTGGTCATCATCAGGCCATCAGCGCTTGGCGAGAAAAACAAGCTGCTGAGTTAACAAAGCTAAAAAGGCCTGATTTATTGGTAGGCACCTCTGAGGGCAAAAAAGCCTCTCATGTACCCAGAAGAAATGAATGATTAAGAGAATAAATCATGAGTGACATTATTAAACAAATTGAAGCTGCTCAATTGCGCAGTGATTTACCTGCTTTTGGCCCTGGCGACACTGTTGTTGTCGGTGTGAAAGTTATCGACGGTACTCGCGAACGTGTTCAAAATTATGAAGGCGTTGTTATTGCAGTCAAAAACCGAGGTCTTAATTCAGCATTTACTGTAAGAAAAATTTCTTACGGTGAAGGAGTTGAGCGAGTTTTTCAAACCCACAGCCCTATGATTGATAACGTCAGCGTCAAACGTCGCGGTAAAGTCAGAAGAGCCAAGCTGTATTACTTGCGTGGATTGGAAGGTAAAGCTGCTCGTATCACCGAGAAGTTGGACGTTAAAAAGTAATCACTGAAAGAGAGAATTGTTATGTCTAGAGTTTGCCAGGTTACTGGAAAAAGAACAACAGTAGGAAACAACGTTTCCCACGCTATGAATAAAACCCGCAGAAGGTTTTTGCCGAACTTACAAAGCCATAAGTTTTGGGTTGAGAGTGAAAACAAATGGGTTAAATTGAGGGTCTCTACCAAAGGTATGAGAATCATCGATAAAAAAGGTATCGATGCAGTTTTGATCGAAATGCGTCATCGCGGCGAGAAGGTGTAATCATGAGAGATAAAATTAAATTGGTTTCAAGTGCGGGCACTGGTCACTACTATACGACCGATAAGAACAAAAAAAACACGCCTGACAAAATGGAAATTAAAAAATATGATCCAGTGGTCAGAAAGCACGTGATTTATAAAGAAAAGAAAATTAAATAACCACTGGTTATAAATTTTAAAAGCGTTTGTGCTCATTACTGAGTTATGAACATAATGTCTATCAGGTTCAGAAGTTGCAGCAGGGTGCTCAATCAATTTGAGTTGTTGTAATTGGATTTGATATTGAAATAACCCTAAAATAGGAAAATTAAAATGGCAAAAATTAGTGTCAAACAACTGTTAGATGCAGGTGCTCATTTCGGGCATAACACCAGGTACTGGAATCCAAAGATGGCCCCATATATATTTGGAGCTAAAAACAAAATTCATATCATCGACTTAAGAAAAACAGAAGAAATGATGAATGATGCGATGAACTTCATGGGTAAAATTGCATCCAGACGAGGTAAGGTGATGTTTGTCGGAACGAAAAGAGCCGCCAGCAAAGCAGTTAAAGAAGAAGCCTTGCGTTGTGGTATGCCCTTCGTTTCACATCGTTGGTTAGGTGGTATGTTGACTAACTACAAAACAGTAAAAGCATCAATCAACAGATTGAAAGACATTGAGTCAATGCAAGCTGATGGACGTATTGAGCGATTTGTTAAGAAAGAACAATTAAACATGGAGCGTGAAAGGGTTAAATTAGAAAAAACGCTTGGTGGTATTAAAGACATGAAAGGCTTGCCAGATGCGCTGTTTATTTTAGATACTCGTTATGAGTCTATAGCAATTAACGAAGCCAAGAAATTAGGTATTCCTGTGGTAGCTGTGGTTGATACCAACAACAGTTTTAATGACATAGATTATGTGATCCCGGCTAATGATGATGCAATGAAAGCAATTCGTTTATACGCGGGTGCTGCTGCTGATTCAATATTAGAAGGTAAAGCGGCCATGCAGATCAACGTTAAAGAAGAAGCGCCTGCAAAGAAACCGACGCCTGCTAAGAAGGTTGAAGAAGAAAAAGCCAAAGCTGTTGATGAAGCTGGCCCAGCCATCGTCACACCAAAAGTAAAAGTATCTGAAGTGGCAGCAGCTCCTTTGGCAGATAAAGTAGAATTGGCTGCAGAAGAAATTAAAGAAGCAGCGGTGGAAGACACAGATGGTGGTGAAAAAGTCACCAAGAAAAAAGTGGCCAAAAAAACCACTAAGAAAAAAACCACCAAGAAAAAAGTAGCTAAAAAGACTACCAAGAAAAAAACCACTAAAAAGAAAGTGGCTAAAAAAACTGAAGACTGATTAATTTCGGTTTAATCAGATCATTTAAAAATTTTAAAAGTCTGGTCCTTGATTTAGGGCCGGGCTATTTTCATATATTGAACGAGGAAAAAAAATGAGTATTACAGCTTCAATGGTTAAAGAATTACGTGAGATCACTGGTGCAGGTATGATGGAATGTAAAAAAGCATTGGTTGAAACCGATGGCAATTTAGAAGTAGCAATTGAGAACATGAGAAAATCTGGCGCTGCAAAAGCGGCCAAGAAATCTGGTCGTGTTGCTGCTGATGGTATCATTAAAGTTGCTACTTCTGGTGACAACAAAACTGCAGTTTTGGTTGAAGTTAACTGTGAGACAGATTTCGTCGCAAAAGATGAAAACTTTTTGGCATTTACCGACGCTGTAATTCAAGCTGCATTGGACAATAAAGCTGAAAATGTAGATGCTTTGATGGCCGCAGAAGTCGGCGGTAAATCATTGGAACAAGCCAGAACAGATTTGGTGGCTAAAATTGGCGAAAATGTTCAAGTCAGACGTGTACAACTCATCCAAAGTACGGATGGCCAAGTTGGTACCTATTCTCATGGTAAGAACATAGGTGTAGTAGTTTCTGCATCAGGTGCCGATGAAGATTTAATTAAAGACATTGCCATGCATGTGGCGGCTGCAAATCCTGAATACATCTCAGAAGCTCAAGTGCCTGCGGCGCAACTGGAAAAAGAAAAAGAAATTTTAATTGCTCAAGCTCAGGATTCTGGAAAACCTGCTGAAATCATTGAAAAAATGGTTGGTGGAAGAATTCGTAAGTATTTAGCTGAGATTACCTTGAAAGGTCAACCTTTTGTTAAAGATCCAGACGTGACTGTAGAGAAATTATTGAGTGCTAAAAACGCAGATGTGATAGAATTTGTGCGTTTTGAAGTTGGCGAAGGGATCGAGAAGAAAGTCGATAACTTTGTTGAAGAAGTCATGGCTCAAGCACGTGGAAACTGATCAAGTTAAATATAAAAGAATTCTGCTGAAACTCAGTGGAGAAGCATTGATGGGTGCAGAGGATTACGGTATTGATCCTCTCATCATCAATCGCATATCAAAAGAAATTGCCCAAGTGCATCGTTTGGGTGTTGAAATAGGTATCGTAATCGGAGGTGGCAACATCTTCAGAGGTGCTGGACTAAGTAAGTCAGGCATAGATCGAGTAACAGGTGACCACATGGGCATGCTGGCAACAGTCATGAATTCGCTGGCTCTACAAAATGCCTTGGAAAAACAAGATATTAAAGTCAGAGTCATGTCAGCAATTGGTATTCATGAGGTTTGTGAGGACTATATTCGCAGGCGTGCTATCAGACACCTACAAAAAGGGAATATCACAGTATTTGCCGCTGGAATTGGTAATCCTTTTTTTACCACAGATTCTGCTGCCAGTTTGAGGGCCATTGAAATTAACGCAGATATTGTATTAAAGGCCACCAAAGTGGATGGTATATACTCTGCTGACCCAGTCAAGAAC
>CALDFB010000223.1 GCA_937942365.1 uncultured Marinicella sp.
ATTTACCAAACACAAGGTGAGACCATCACCGCATTAGATCAAGTCGATTTAAACATTAAAACAGGCGAGTTCGTTGCTATCATGGGACGCTCTGGCTCAGGTAAATCCACGATGTTAAATATTCTGGGGTGCATGGACAAACCTTCATCAGGCCAGTATAAATTAGCCAATCAAGATGTCAGTGCTTTGAATGACGATGAGTTATCTAAAATTCGCAATGATCATATCGGCTTTGTGTTTCAAGGTTTCCATTTATTACCACGGCTAAGTGCACTCGAAAATGTGATGGTGCCTTTACGTTTTGCTTCTCCTGAAAAACAGCAACAAGGCGAAACTCGGGCTAAAAAACTGCTGCAAGAAGTGGGCCTGGGTGATCGCATGCACCACATGTCAAATGAAATGTCAGGTGGTCAAATACAACGTGTTGCGATCGCACGCTCATTGATCAATCAACCTGCTGTGCTTTTAGCCGATGAACCCACCGGTAATTTGGACAGCGCCATTTCACAACAAATCATTGATCTGCTGGTTTCACTTAATCAAGCCGGTCAAACCATCGTTATGGTAACGCATGAACCTGACATCGCTGAAAATGCGGGCCGCACCATTCACTTTTTAGACGGAAAAATAGTCGCATGAGAACTTTATTGAATTTAATGCTATTAACATTCGCATCCAGCACGCAAGCCAGTATGTTTACCGGTGTGGTCGAATCCGGTCAATCTCAGGTGGTCAATATGCCACAGGTAAGCGGATGGCAAGGTAAGATCAGTGAAATGACGGAAGAAGGCACGTTTGTTAAGGAAGGTGACTTTTTGGTCGGTATTGATGGCAGTGAATTAGACAGCAGAATCGAAAGCAAAACCGAACAATTGGATGTCTTTATCGCCAGTGCTAAACGCGATATGATTCAAATCCAAATTGATTTAAATAACGCTCAATTAAACCATGAAAAAGCGCAAGTGGCACAAAAAGTGGCTCAACTCAAAGCTGATGTACCGATGAATTTCATCGGTGAATTAGAATTCAAAGAACGTCAGTTAGCGCTTAAAAAATCCATTAAAACTCTGGATGAATCTAAAAACGAACTGCTTGCAATTAAACAAAAACAACAAGAAAAGAAGCTGGAGGTTGAATTAGGTAAAGATCAAAAAGAAAAAGACTTGGCATATTGGAAAAGTCAGCTAGAATCTTTAAACATCAAAGCCACCCAAACTGGTTATGTCATTTACTCCTCTCAACCCTGGACAGGGAGTAAGTATCAAGTAGGTGATCAAGCCAGTAGTGGCATGGAGATTCTCAAAGTATCTAAGAAAAAAAACATGAAAATCAAAGCTTGGGTCAATGCCATAGACGTACCAAAAATTCAAAATGGCTCACCTGTTAATGTAACTTTTGATGCATTACCTGATGCTTATGTGGAAGGACTCATTACCGAAATATCATCAGGCGGAAGAGATAAAAAAGACTGGGGAGAGGGTCTGTACTATGAGGTACAAATTAACTTGAAGGATGCCGGTAATATTCTTTTACTACCGGGCATGAGTGCCTTAATAACGTTGAAATGAGGTTTGATATAATGAAGATAAAGTTAACTGTTTTTACCCTACTGTGTTTCATGCAAACTTTTATCCATGCGTCACAGCTCACTGTTAATGGTGAACTCAAAGCTGTAGAAACTGACAGTTACTCTCCTCCTAAAGTTCGTCGCATTGGCCAATTCACCATTGCTTTTTTGGCACCTGATGGCAGTCAAGTCAATCCTGGGCAACCAGTATTGATGTTCAAAACAGATCAATTAAAGGAACGCTTGATGGATAAGCAAGGAGAACTGAATGTTAAACAATCAGAGTTAAAAAACACCGAGGTAGGTAAAGTAGAAACACTACAAAATAAAGATTTGGCCATAGAAGAAAAGAAAATGTTGCTAGACAAAGCCAAACGCAAGGCAGAATTACCCAAAAGTGTCATTGCTCAAAACGAATATCAGGAAAACCAACTTAACTATGAGTTAGCTAAATTAGAATATCAACATGCAATGGATGATCGAAAATTAAATGAAGAAAAGCTAAAAACCGAAATCCAAATTTTAGATGCCAACATCGCCAAGTTAAATACCGAAGTTGAGCAATTGAATAATTCCATAAAAAGCATGCGCATCATGTCTAAACGCAAAGGCGTAGTGATGCACAAAAGAGATTGGAACAACAACAAATTTGCTGTGGGAGATTCGGTTTGGGGCGGAATGCGTGTAACTGAAGTTGCTGATTTAGACCAAATCATTGCCCAACTAGAAATTAAAGAAAACGACATGTCGCGGGTTACTGAAGGTCAACAAGTTAAATTCATCTTAGATGCCTACCCTGATCTCGAATTCACGGGCGTTATCCAATCTTTATCGAAAGTAGTGCGAACCAAATCAAAAAACCAGCCCTCAAAAATTTTAGATGCAATGGTAACCATAGATGATTTAAACCTTGAAATCATGCGACCTGGTATGAGCATAAAAGCCACCATATTGGCGGAGGATGCCTCATGAAGCAAATAGGCCCATTGGTTATGATTTGTATGATTTTGGTCAGTTGTAGTCAGGTAGAAAATTTGAGTACACCAGTGATTCAAGTGAACTCAGAGAAAGTTATTTTTGAGATTCATGCTGAAGGGGAACTTGAAGCCGTGAGATCAACTCCCATTTCTGCTCCTACTGTTTCCAGACGCCCACAAACACTGGCTTGGATCATGCCACAATTTACTGAAGTTAAAGCCGGAGAAGTCGTTGCAAGATTTGATGGCAGTAACTTTCAAATTGAAGTGGATGAGACTAACTTTGAACTCCAAAAATTACAATATTCTATGATGGCAAAAAATCGAGAAATTGACAACAACAAATTCAGCTTTGGAGCCGAAGCACAAGTGATAGACTTCGAATACGAACTGGCCAAACAGTTCAACATTGATGACCCTTTACTGTACACAAAAATTGAAATGATTGAGGCAGGTGACAACGAAGAATTTTTAAAGGCCAAAGCCGACCACATCGGCAAAGTAGAAAATAATTTCGAAGAAAAGTCTAAAACTGAAAAAGCCGTATTGGAGAGTTCTAAACAGGTTCAAGTAGCCAAACTCGAGATGAACAATGCCAGTTTGAGTGCGCTAGAAATTGTGGCTCCACATGATGGATTATTTGTCTTGGAACCCAGTTGGGATGGTTCTTTGCCAGAACCTGGTAAATCTGTTTTTTCAGGCCATAAATTAGCTTCATTACCAGACTTGAGCCTGATGCAGGCAAAAGTTTATGTCCCCGAGGTTGAAGCCATAGGAATAAAGGAAGGGATTTCAGCTGTCATTAAATTACACGCTCATCCTGACTCCACATTTACAGGCACAGTGAGCTCTGTCAGTAAAACTGCACAACCCAAAGAGAGAAACAACCCCATCAAATACCTCACAGTCTTGGTCGCTTTAGATATCAGTAACAATGAAAAACTCAAACCTGGACAAAGATTGAACGCTAATATCCAGGTGATTGAACAAGATCAAGGTTTGGTGGTGCCTATCCAAACTGTGTTCCGCGAACAAGAAAGTAACTGGGTTTACGTTCAAAACGGTAACGAATTCATACAACAGCCTATCACCACAGGCTTTTGTAGCTCAAGTTTATGCACCATTGAAACTGGTCTTAAAGATGGCGATGTCATTGCATTAAGCCAACCGATAAAAGATACAGCTGAGGCAACTTTATGAATGCATTAACCATTAACTTAAAACATGCCATTTCTGAAATGTTACACCACAAGCTGCGCACTTTGTTAACATTACTGGGCATGGTTTTTGGGGTTGGTGCCGTGATTGCAATGCTCAGTATAGGTGAAGGCGCAAAAGCAGAAGCCACTCGTTTAATCGAAAAAATGGGCTTGCGCAATTTGGTGATCGAAGAAAAGACATTTGACCAGGAAACCCTTAAAGAAATCCGACAAGACACCTTAGGACTATCCGTCAATGATGTCAGGGCTTTACAGGTCAGTCTACCATTTGTTGAAAAAACCTGTGGTGAAAAGACCTTAAAAACTTGGAATTTATTTTCTGTCAACGCCAATTCAGATGGTACCGTCAAAGCCGTCTCACCGAACTGTTTTGCAATGTCTAATTTAGAAGTTTCAGATGGACGATTTTTCACAGACAACGATAACAACAACTTTGCCCAGGTGGCCGTCATGGGCTCAGAAGCTGCTGAACAACTCTTTCCCAATGGTGACGCGCTGGGCCAACGCATCAAAATAAACCATCTTTGGTTAGAGGTCATCGGCGTACTTCGCAAAGATGATTTGTCTAAAGACGAGATACAAGGCATTAAATTGGGTGCGGAGCACAATCAAATTTTCATTCCTGTTGAAACTGCATTTAAGCGATTGAAGCTGGAAATGCTGGAAAGTCAGCTTGATACCATCCGAGTAGGTTTAGATGAATCCATTAAACCCCAGGTGGCCTCGGTCGCCATTGATCGTCTCCTTAAACGACGTCACGGCAATATTGACGATTACCAAATTGTGGTACCCGCATCCTTACTGAATCAACAAAATCAAACCCAACAAATTTTCACCATTGTGATGTCTAGTATTGCTGGCATTTCTCTGTTAGTTGGTGGCATAGGTATCATGAATATCATGCTGGCTACGGTACTGGAACGTACCAAAGAAATTGGATTGTTGCGAGCACTGGGTGCTCGAAAAGTTGATATTAAAAATCAATTTTTGATTGAAAGTGCCACCATCGCTGCGGTAGGAGCGGTGCTGGGAATTATCATGGGCATAGTGCTGTCATTTTTGATTCAATCACTGGCCGATTGGCCAGTGGCCTGGAGCTTTTTCTCCATCATTTTAGCTGTAGGTGTCTGCCTGATAACTGGTGTGGCTTTTGGTTACTACCCAGCCAAACAAGCAGCTGAACTAGACCCTATCCAAGCTTTACAGAAAAATTAATTGCGATGACAAAGTTCCTTTTTTCACAAAGGAGATAAAACCAAAGACCCATCATCATTGCGAAGGAGTCCACCGACGCGGCAAACTCATCAATCTGTCGTTGATCCCAACAGACTGCCACAGTCGTTCCTCCTTCGCAATGACATTGACTTTGATTTACATTA
>CALDFB010000224.1 GCA_937942365.1 uncultured Marinicella sp.
ATGGTTGGTTGGCAGAGGTTCCTCATTAAAAACATCAAGTACTGCCTGTTTAATGTCACCTTGATTCAATGCTGACAATAATTCATTTTCTACCACATGAGGACCTCTGCCCACATGAATCAATACAGTTTCTGCACCACACCAAGACAACATTTCTTCATTGATGACACCGAAAGTATCGTCATTTAAAGGTAATAAGACTATCAAGTATTGGCTGGCTTGACAAACTTCACGTAAACCGTTTTTTCCGTGAAAACAAGGATATTTAGGATGTGCTTGTTTTGCAGTCCAAGCCATAATTCTAAAACCCAAATCAGCACAGCGATCGGCTACAAAACAACCCAGCTCACCTAAGCCTAATAAACCCACAACAGGACTATTTTCTCCCTTTTCAAGTACTTCCCAATGCTTTTGGACTTGCTGTTTTTGATAGTCTTGCTGGAATCTGTGATCGTTCAATATGTGCTGTATTACATACTGGGCCATATTCTGTTTCAAGGCTTTGGTAACGATACGCTCACGTCTGATATGCCCTGAAACAGCAGTATCTGCAATGATGTGATCCACACCTGCACCCATAGAAACCACAGATGCTAAGTTGGACATATTTTTTGTTATGCCTTTGGGGTGATTCCACAACACAGCCATACGTACTGTCTTAGGATCCGAGATATCAGGCCACTGTTGGATATTGACTCCGGGTAATTGTACCTGTATCAGCTGACACAATAAATCGGTGTTGCGGTCAGTAATAATGATGGCTATGTCAGTATTTGAATTTGCTTTATGCATGAATTTATTGAACCCAATTGTATTAAAATTTCAGCGCAACCACAGCCAAAAGTTTTCATTGTGGTGATGAATCTGCAACACGCTTTTTTATTCTGCTTAATGCAACCGGAGTGATTCCTAAATAACGTGCCACATCATTTTGGGTCAGTTTATTCACCAACTCTGGTTCTCTTTGCATGAAGTCAACATAACGATCTTCAGCAGAAAGCATTAAAAACTGATATTCTCGCAATTCTTTTTTCATTGAAAGGTTTACCAGAAACTCTATCACCTCTTCAGCAACTTGATGTGAATCTTTGGCAGCTTGTAAAATTAGCTTTGTCGATATTTTAAGAAGCCGAGAGTCTTCAAGTGCTAACAGATTAAATGTACTGGGCAACTGTTTATACGCTGAACCTAAAGAGCCAATCATGCTTCCAGATTGAATGAAAGACTTAATATTTTCTTTTCCATCTACTGAAATATAATAGGCTTTGAGTGTGCCGTGAATAACATAAAACAGAGCGTCATTAAGTTCATTTTGCTTAATTATATGATCATGTTTTTTTACAAACATGGCCTGACCATTCTGTTTAAATAAATTTTCAATCATCGTTTTTAATGTTGTACTGTCCATTCGACTAAAGAAAAGGTCGATTTCTTTAGAAATCATTTTATCCCATGCATTTATTCTTTCTTAGATTTTTTCGATATTTTTAACTTGGGTTAATGCGCCATAATTATTAGCTGAATAGGATAGACGCATCGAAAACAAAAATTGAATTATGGATTTAAAAAATAAAACCATCATCATCACTGGAGGCACATCAGGCATAGGTCTTCAACTTGTCAGTCAATTGTATAATCAAAATAAAGTTATTGTGATTGCACGACCCAGCATTCGTTTAAATGATTTAAGTCAACAATTTGCTGGTGTAGAAGTCTACCCTGCTGATTTGTCTAAGACGCATAGCTATGAAATGGTCTCAGACCAAATAATCAGAAAATACAATCAAATTGACCTTTTAATTAATAATGCAGCCCTACAAAATACGCCCACTTACTTAAGTGATAATTTTGATTATGACAAAATCGTTTTAGAAATAAATGTTAACTTTACAGCAGTGTGTTGCTTAAGTTATTTATTGCTTTCAGCAATGCTGAATAACGAACAAAAAGCAACTATCTTAAACATCAATTCAGGATTAGCACTTGCCCCCAAAACTGATTCAGCCATTTATGCAGCAACCAAAGCAGCAATGAATGTCTTTTCACAAGCTTTGAGCTATCAGTTAGAAAAGACTGACATACGAATTTTCCAAGCATTTCTCCCCCTGGTGGAAACACCGATGACACGAGGACGTGGGAAAGCTAAGATTGATTCAAAAACTGCAGCAACAGCAATCCTGAATGGACTTCGAAAAGACTTGAAGGTTAATGACATTGGCAAGGTAAAAGTTCTGAGGTTACTACTGAGTATTTTTCCTTGGTTCGCTCGGAAAATCATGAAAAGAGCATAGAGCCATGAAATCACTACTCAAAATAATGGCCGTCATTGCACTGTTTTTTGCAAGTACTTTTATCATTCTCAAATCAACTGGTTTAATTACAGTTGAGAAAATAGAGTTATGGTTGGAGACGGCAAAAGCCACTAAACCAGTCTATGTTGCTATGATAATTACCAGTTTATTATTCGCTGACTTATTAATTGCAGTTCCTACTTTGACTGTCATAATTTTAGGGGGATATTTTTTAGGTCCACTCCTGGGCTCACTCACAGCTATTTTAGGCTTATTTCTGGCAGGAACGGTTGGTTATGTAATCAGCCGAAAATACGGTCACTTTTTGCTTAGATTTCTCGTCAAAGATCAAAACAAAAGACAAGATGCTTTGAATCAATTTCGTCAAAATTGTTCTGTTATTATTTTACTGTCTCGTGCCACTCCCATACTGCCAGAAGTTTCCGCATGTATGGCAGGAATGACTCGAATGAATTTCGTTAAATTTTTATTATTGTGGCTTTTAAGCACGGTTCCATATGCAATTTTAGCTTCTTATGCCGGATCTGTAAGCACACTTGAGAACCCCAAGCCCGCTATTTATGCAGCAATCGCAATCACCAGTTGTTTTTGGATTGGCTGGTTTTTATTTAAAAAGAGCAACCGAGGTTCAATTTAAATGACTTGTAAAGTACCTTCAAATCAATGTAAATACATTTGCCATTTACTTGTTTAGAAATGCCAAATGTTTCAATGCACGTTTATAAACACCTTTTTTAAAGTGTATAACGTTTTCGGCTGGATACCAGAAATCGACCCAACGATAATCTTCAAACTCAGGTTTATTGGTGGTATTAAAATCCACCTTGGATTCGTCTTCTAACAACTTTAACAAGTAATAGACTTGTTTTTGCCCAACAAATGACGGGTCAGAATCGCGTTTGTGGAATTTTTTAGGTAACTGGTATTTTAACCAACCAGGTGTTGAACCCAATACATCCACATGGTGAGGTTTCAACCCCACTTCTTCATATAATTCTCTGAACATGGCCTCCTCAGGAGACTCACCTTCATTGACACCCCCTTGGGGGAACTGCCAACCGTTGCCTCTGGTTCTTTTTGCCCAGAAAACCTGACCTTCATTGTCGAGCAAGATGATACCCACATTGGGCCTGAAACCATCTCGGTCAATCATGATGATATAAATTTTTAAACTGAACCTATTGTTTCAAAAAAATGAATAATGAGCAAGGTATTTAGCTTTCTAAAAAACAATCAATTGATTAAAGCCAAAACCTACCTGCCAGCCTAAATTTTGTATATCATAAATCAAAAAACCTTGTTTTTTAAGAACAAGGCTTTCTTAATTTACATGACATAAAGGGGTTCAATCAGAAACTATAACCAAACTCGTCCAAAAACTTTTGGCGAAAATCTTTTTTCGAAATGTAGTGATTTTGAGTTCCCGCACTGGCAATCTTGATACTGCCCAATAAAGAGGCAATGCGGCCAGATGTCTGGTAGTCCAAATCATTGGTTAACCCATACAATAAACCAGCACGGTAAGCATCACCACATCCGGTCGGGTCAACCACATGTTCTGCTTCAACTACAGGGATGTGATACATGGTACCATCAGCGTATATTTCAGAGCCTTTTTCCCCTTTGGTAATAACCAAAGCTTCTAACTTCGATGCAATTTCTCTGGCATCCATACCTGTGCGATCATGCACCAATTCATATTCATAGTCGTTTACAGCCATCCATGTGGCTTGATCAATGAATTTTTTTAAATCATCTCCATCAAACAATGGCATGGCTTGACCTGGATCGAAAATAAAAGGAATTCCAGAGTCAGCAAACTCTGCAGCATGTTGAATCATACCATCGCGACCATCCGGGCCAACAATACCGATTTTAATGTCAGCATAATTTTTAACATGATTCTCATGAGAAAAATTCATGGCACCAGGATGAAAGGCCGTAATCTGGTTATTTTTGATGTCTGTCGTGATGTAACACTGTGGTGTAAAATGACCTTCTTTAACCTTAACGGCTTCTAGATTAATGCCTAAGCTTTTTAACCTTTGGCTGTAAATATCAAAATCACTGCCAACCACTCCCATAGGTATTGGATCACCGCCAATCATTTTTAAGTTGTAAGCAATGTTACCAGCCACTCCACCGAATACTCGGCTTAAAGTAGGCACCATAAATGATATATTCAGCTTATGTATATGATCAGGCAAGATATGATTAGCAAATTCATCTTCAAATACCATGATGTTGTCGAAGGCCAATGACCCACAGATTAATGCTCTACTCATTTTTTAACTTGTCCTCTAAGATTTGTTTGGTTTGCACAGGATTGGCCTGTCCCT
>CALDFB010000225.1 GCA_937942365.1 uncultured Marinicella sp.
AGGCAACCATTGACGCTGCTATTAAGTTTTGGCAGCGGGTTGAAAAGGACTTGAGATTATCTGATGAATTTCAAGATTATTTGAAGCTGTATGACCCAGTTGGAAAGTTAAAAAAACACCTTTGAATTTTTTACAGGTTAAAGTTGGGTGTTTTTGCAGTTGGTGGGGTGATAAATTTCACGGGTCAAGTATAATGCAGAGTTTTGCATCATTGTAAAACCCTGTCATGGAAAATAACAAACACGAATTCCTAACTTTTCAGGAACTGATCTTAAAGCTGCAAGAGTTTTGGGCCGCACATGGTTGTGTGATTATCCAACCCTTGGACTTAGAAGTGGGTGCAGGTACTTTTCATCCGGCCACATTCTTACGTTCCATTGGACCTGAGCCTTGGAACAGTGCTTATGTCCAACCCTGTCGTCGTCCTACAGATGGTCGATATGGAGAAAACCCCAACCGACTTCAGCACTATTATCAGTTTCAAGTGGTGCTAAAACCATCACCTAAGAACATTCAGGAGTTGTATTTACAATCATTGGCAGCCATAGGTGTGGATACATTGGAACACGATGTTAGATTCTTGGAAGACAATTGGGAGTCCCCAACTTTGGGTGCATGGGGCTTGGGCTGGGAAGTTTGGCTCAATGGCATGGAAGTGACGCAATTTACTTATTTTCAGCAAGTGGGTGGCATCGAATGTAAGCCAGTGATGGGTGAAATCACTTATGGCCTGGAACGTTTGGCCATGTACTTACAAAACAAAGACAGCATTTATGATTTGATTTGGGCTGAGACGCCGAATGGTACTGTAACTTATGGTGATGTGTATCACCAAAATGAAGTTGAACAATCGGCTTATAACTTTGAACATGCCGATGTGCCTATCTTATTTAATAACTTCAATGAAGCAGAACACGCCTGTTTAAAGTTGATCGAGAAAGAACTGCCATTACCTGCTTATGAAAAAGCATTGAAAGCATCGCATTTCTTTAACTTGTTAGATGCACGTAAAGCCATCAGTGTTACAGAGCGGCAGCAGTTTATTTTGAAAGTCAGGAACATGTCTAAACAGGTGGCACAAATGTATTACCAATCTCGAGAAGCTTTGGGGTTTCCAGGGTGTGCGCATTCAAATACACAGGAGGCGAAATAATCATGGCTGATATTTTATTCGAACTGGGTTGTGAAGAGTTACCACCTAAAGCCTTGTACGGCTTGGCCGAGGCGTTATTTACAGGTGTAACGAAACAGTTACAGGCTGAAGGTTTTGAGTTCGGCGATGATTCAAGGTGGTATGCATCACCCAGGCGTTTGGCTTTTTACCTGCACAACATCACAGAACAGTTAGCAGATAAGCAAACTGAAAAACGAGGTCCAGCTGTTGTAGCAGCATTTGATGATCAAGGCAATGCCAAACCAGCTGCAATGGGCTTTGCACGTTCTGTTGGTGTAGAAGTGTCCGAATTGGGCCGCATTGAAACTGATAAGGGTGATTATTTGGCCTACACTGTGTTGGAAAAAGGTCAAAGCATTGAAACTGTTTTACCAGAAATGATTGTTCAATCAATCAAAAAAATGCCTATTCCTAAACCGATGCGTTGGGGCAGTAATGATTACAGTTTTATCCGTCCTGTGCATTGGATGGTGTTATTGAAAGACAGTGAAGTCATACCAATGAAAATGTTTGGACTTGAAACAAGTAATCAAAGTTTAGGGCATCGTTTTCATCACAATGATTACATCATAATTAACCATGCCAATGATTATGTAGCTGTAATGCAAGATGCTCATATCATGGTAGATCAAGTAAAACGTGAGCAATTAATCAAAAAACAAGTTCTGGCTGCAGCTGCATCAGTTGATGGTGTGGCGCAAATAAGCCCAAGCTTGTTATCAGAAGTGTCAAGCATAGTTGAAAAACCCGTCGCCGTATTGGGTGAGTTCAGTAAAGACTTTTTAGCTGTGCCTAAAGAGGCTTTGATTTCATCGATGGAAAAACATCAAAAGTATTTTTCGGTAGAGTCCAAGGAGGGTGAACTGATGCCATATTTTGTGGCCTTGGCCAATATTGATTCGAAAAATCCGGCAGCAGTTAAAAAAGGTTTTGAAAAAGTAATTACACCGAGATTGGCCGATGCGCGTTTTTTCTGGGAAAAAGATCAAGCCAGGCCTTTAGCTGATAATATTCCTCTGTTGGAAAAAATGGTTTTCGAAAAGACCTTGGGTACTCTTGCTGACAAATGTAATCGCATTAAAGCGCTTTTGCATTGGATGCAACCTAATATGTCTTATCAAATAATTGATGCAGATAGAACTGCAGAGTTACTAAAAACAGATTTGATGAGTGACATGGTTGATGAATTCCCCGATTTACAAGGCTTGATGGGTGGTTATTATGCCCAAGCACAAGGTGAGTCAGGAGAAGTGGCCAAAGCCATTCGAGATCAGTATTTACCTAGATTTGTTGGTGATCAATTACCTGAGACTGCTTTGGGTCAAGCAGTGGCGATTGCCGATAAAGTGGATACCCTGTGCGGCATATTTGCAGTAGGCAAGAAACCTACAGGTTCAAAAGATCCATTTGCGCTGCGCCGTGCAGCTTTGTCGGTGATTAATACTTTGAAAGACAGAAAGATTCAAATCAGCTATGCAGAATTAATTAAGCAGTCTTTGGAAACCATGCCTTTTGAAGCAACTGACAATTTTAAAGACATCCATTCATTCTTTAAAGAGAGGTTAAGAAACCAGTATCAAGATCAAGGCGTATCACATGATGTAGTTAATGCGGTTACTTTGGCTTTGCCGTTAACTTTAGATGATTTTGATCAGAGAATCCAAGCTACTTCAGCATTCAAAAAACAAGACTATGCCAAATCATTGATTGAAGCCAACAAACGTGCGCGCAATATCATTGCAAAATCAGATTTAAGTAGTCAAATCAATGACATGCAAGTTGATACAAATAAGTTTGAAGTTCAGCAAGAACATGTTTTATTCGATGAGTTACAGCAACTTAAATCTCAATTTGAAGCTTCGGTAAAAGAAAAAAATTATGACAAAAGTTATCAATTATTAGCGACATTAGCTGAACCGTTGGATCGATACTTTGAAGATGTGATGGTTAATGTAGATGATGAGTCTATTCGAGACAATCGTTTGGCGCAGTTATCTCAGTTCAGTCGTCTAACCAGTTCAATCGCTGAATTGTCAGAACTGGTCAAAAGTTAAGAGCAGAGTATTACAGTTCTGGATAAAAATTAATCGAAACATTAAACCCAGAATGGTACGAATTATCAGATGAGCTGTATTGAACTTAAAAAATGAAGTCATTGCGAGGAGCTTCAGCGACGTGGCAATCTCATGAATCTGCAGAGATATATTTTGAGAGATTATAAGGATCTGTTGGAGATTGCCGCAGTCGTTCCTCCTTCGCAATGACTCGGTGTTTTTTAATAGACTCCGTGGTCATTTGTGGATTGTCGCGGTCGTTCCTTCCTCGTATTGACAGCGATTTTTAGGAAGGAATAGAAAAGTTAAATGAAACAAGGATATGTTTTTATCATTTCCTCTACTATTTCTGGTTTTTATAGTCAGTTTAAATTGAATCTGAAGCAAAGTTAGTTATGACAGGAGATTGATTAAAGTGGCCTAATCCGCATACAATATTCAGATGAGCCTATTTGCTGAATTAAAACGTCGCAATGTATTCAGAGTTACTGCAGCCTATGTAGTGATTTCTTGGTTATTGCTTCAAGTAGGCGATGTGGTATTCGAAGCTTTGGAAGTGGATGCCAGTGCTAATCGCTTATTGATGGCCTTGGTGCTGTTGGGCTTAATTCCTACTGTATTGTTTTCATGGGCATTTGAAATGACGCCAGAGGGCATAAAAAGGGACAAAGACCTGCCAAGAAATGAGATTCAAGAACGTAAAACCGCCAAAAAGCTAGACTACATCACCATGTTTGTTTTGGTTCTTGTTGGCGGCATGAGTTTATGGCAACATTGGAGTAGCGATGAAACTGCGCTTGCAACTCAACCACAAGCTGGCTTACAAAAAGCCATGACGGCAGCTGAGTTACCAGTGAATATAAAAGAAAGTAAAGCTATAGATGCCAATTCAGTGGCTGTTTTACCATTTCAAAACATGGCTAATAACCCGGATAATGAACCATTTACTCTGGGTATACATGATGATTTGTTAACCCACCTTTCAAAAATTTCTGCGTTGAAGGTTATATCAAGAACTTCTGTACTCAGGTATGCTGGCACCAAAAAATCAATTCGTGAGATTGCTGGTGAGTTAGGTGTGGCTAATATATTAGAAGGAGGCGTGCAAAGATCGGGTAATCAAATTCGCATCAATGTACAGTTAATAGATGCGAAGACTGATGAACATATTTGGGCTGAAATTTTCGATCGTGAACTGACGACTGAAAATATTTTTATAATTCAAACTGAAATTTCTGAAAAAATAACCAGTGCCTTGAAAGCTCAGTTAACCACTCAAGAAATTGAGGGAATGAAAACGGTTCAAACAAGTAATATGGACGCTTATAATGCTTATCTTGCAGGTCGCCAACGGATGTTGCTGCGTTCAAGTGGGTCACTGAAAGAGGCTTTTGATTTGTTTACCAAAGCAACAGAGTTAGATCCCAATTACGCGCTTGCCTATGTGGGTAAAGCAGATACCTTGAGTTTGCTTAATGAGTACAGTGATTTGCCAGAAGAGGTTCAGTTTGCAGAAGGCCGGATCTTGATTGCTAAAGCTTTAGAAATAGATGCTGAGTTGGCTGAGGCGCATACATCACAAGCCAGTTATTTTTGGAGTCAGAAAAAATTTAAGATTGCTGAAACAACTTTTAAATACTCACTTAAATTGAATCCCAACTATGCCACTACATATCACTGGTATGGCTTGCTTAAGAACAGTTTGGAACAATACGACGAGGCTTTGACTTTGTTCAAAAAAGCCGCTGAGTTGGATCCGTTATCGCCAATAATCCAACTGAATATAGGTCACAGTTTATTGAATAAAGGTGAGGTACTATTGGCAAAGGAGCAATATCAAAGGGTGTTTGAGTTGGACCCTCGATTTCCCGCAGCAGCCAATTCCATGTCAATGGTTAATATAAAACTAGGGTTGATGGATGAAGCCATTGTTTGGAGTGAAAAAGCCATTGAACTTGACCCAGGTAATTTAAGGTATCGGTTTTTATTAATTCCTATTTATTTGAATATGGGCAATACTGCAGCTGCTGAAAAGGAATTGCAGGATTTAATAACAATAAGCCCAGATAATGATGCCATTATTTATCACCAAGCATCATTGCACCTGTATTCGAAAGAATACGCCGCTGCGGAAAAGGTACTCGCTGAAGCGTTAAAGAAAAAGCCTGATGATTTGAATATAAAAAGCGTTTATTCTTTTTACGCTATGGTTAATGAGAACTACCAAGCTGTGATTGATGTTTGGCAACAAAGTGATATTGACAGCATGGTTGAAGAATTCAGTCCGTTTTACGATAACTTAGGAACAGCCATTAGTTTAGCTTGGTCTTTAAAACAAATCGGTGAGTCAAATAAGGCTGATCAATTGATTGAAGGCGTTAAAACGTTGTTAAAATCAACTGATCCTTACCGCGTTAGACATTATG
>CALDFB010000226.1 GCA_937942365.1 uncultured Marinicella sp.
TTATTTCAACTCTACAGATGCACCCGCTTCTTCAAGTTGTTTTTTCACGTCTTCAGCTTCAGCTTTATCAACACCTTCTTTAATAGGTGCTGGTGCGCCTTCTACCAATTCTTTGGCTTCTTTCAAGCCTAAACCTGTGATACCACGAACGGCTTTAATGACACCTACTTTTTTCTCACCAAAACCAGTCATAATAACGTCAAATTCAGTTTGCTCAGCAGCAGCTTCACCAGCAGCGGCAGCAACAGGAGCAGCAGCAACTGCAGCAGCAGCTGAAACACCAAATTTTTCTTCCATAGCTTCAACCAACTCAACAACGTCCATTACGCTCATTGCTGAGATTGCTTCTAAAATATCATCTTTTGATACGGCCATTTTAATTCTCCAAAAATGTTTTTATATGTATTACTTATGCAGCTTTTTGATCTTTGATCGCTGCGATTGTACGTGTCAGTTTTGCGTGTGGCTCTGCCAAAGTTCTCACAAACTTCTCTACTGGTGCCTTCATTACAGACATCAGCATTGAAATAGCTTGATCTTTTGTAGGCAACGAAGCCAGACGTTGTAATTCTGATGCTGCCAACAAATCACCACCTATAGAAACAAACTTAACTTCAAGCTTGTCATTTTCTTTGGCATGATCTTTAATTAATCGAGCGGCACAACCAGGGTCTTCCTGACTGAATGCAAATAACAAAGGTCCAACCAATGAATCTTGAATACATTCATAGTCCGTTCCTTCAACAGCTCTTTTAACCAAAGTATTTTTGGCAACCCTAAGATAAACACCACTTTTTCTTGCATCAGAACGCATGGCAGTCATTAAATCAACTGATGATCCACGGTATTCTGCTGCAACCAAAGAATGTGCACCTTGAGCAACACCAGCAATTTCACTGACTACAGCTTTTTTCTGCTCTAAATTGAGCGCCATGATAACCTCCAAAGGCTCATGCAGCATGTGCTACAGTACTTATAATCCGCTTCAATAATCAACTTACTGAGAACGGAACCATTTTGGTGACCAAACAGTATTCTGTATTGGGGCACCATCTGCGTAGGAAATTAAGAAGCGTCTCAGCTTAATCAAACCGAACCATTCACCTACGGTCTTTGATGACAGCTGAACAAAATTGATTGTTCAGCGGCCCTCAAAATTTCATCAACCTTATTTACTGTCCTACAGAAACAGGGTCAATTTCAATACCAGCACCCATCGTTGATGAGATGCTGATTTTCTTAATAAATTTACCTTTAGAGGTAGGTGGTTTTTTCTTATTCAACTCACCCAACAAAACAGTTAAGTTCTCTGTCAACGCTTCTGGCGCGAAAGATGCTTTACCTAATACGGTGTGAATGATGCCAGCTTTATCAATCCTGTACATCGCTTGTCCAGATTTGTTATTCTTGACTGCCGTAGCTACATCAGGAGTTACCGTACCAACTTTTGGGTTAGGCATCAGACCTTTCGGACCTAAAATTGTACCCAGCTGGCCCACAACTCGCATGGCATCAGGAGAGGCAATTACCACATCAAAATCAATGTTTCCTTTTTTAACCTCTGCAGCCAAGTCATCGAAACCCACCACATCTGCGCCAGCGGCTTTGGCTTCTTCGGCCTTATCACCTTGTGCAAACACTGCAACACGTACTGATTTACCTGTTCCATTGGGTAATACTGTGGCACCACGCACAGCTTGATCAGATTTCTTAGCGTCTACACCTAACTGAATAGCCACATCGACTGTTTCATCAAAGTTTTTAGAAGCATTACTTTTTACAAAATCCAACGCCTCAGCAACTTGATATTTTTTAAATGGATCCAATTGTTCTTTTTGTGCTTTGATTCTTTTGCCAGCCATTATTTCACTCCTTCAGTTTCAATACCCATACTGCGAGCAGTACCGGCGATGGTTCTGACAGCGGCATCCATATCTGCAGCGGTCAAGTCAGGCTCTTTCATTTTGGCCACCTCCTCAAGTTCTTTACGACCAATTTTGGCCACTTTGTCGGTGTTCGGTGTTCCACTACCTTTTTTAATGCCAGCAGCCTTTAACAACAACACTGAAGCAGGCGGGGTTTTGGTGATAAAAGTAAAGCTTCTGTCATTATAGACAGTGATAACCACAGGAATAGGTAAACCTTGCTCAGTATCCCCTGTTTGGGCATTAAACGCTTTACAAAACTCCATGATATTCACCCCATGCTGACCTAAAGCAGGGCCCACTGGTGGTGAAGGATTGGCCTGACCTGCAGGCACTTGCAACTTAATGTACGATTGTACTTTTTTAGCCATTATTTTTCTCCGGGTTCAAACGCTGAGTACTTAAACCAGCTCCCCATTGTTGTTAATGTAAATAATTAATTTTTAAACTTTTTCAACCTGACCAAACTCAAGTTCGACCGGGGTTGATCTACCAAATATGGAAACCGCCACTCTCATGCGGCTTTTTTCATAATTGACCTCTTCTACTTCGCCATTAAAATCAGCAAAGGGACCGTCGATGACACGAATCATTTCGCCCACATCGAACAATGTTTTAGGTTGCGGCTTATCCTCGCCTTCTTGAATTCTTTGCAATATAGCGTTGGCCTCACGCTCTGTAATTGGCGCAGGCTTCTCTGCTGTACCACCTATAAAACCCAAAACTTTTGGCACGCTCTTAACCAAATGCCAGGTTTCGTCGTTCATTTCCATCTGAACCAACACGTAACCAGGAAAAAATTTTCTTTCACTGCGACGCTTTTGACCGTTTTTCATTTCAACCACAGCTTCTTTTGGCACCAAAACTTCGCCAAAGACGTCTTGCATTTGGTATCTATCAATCCGCTCTTCTAACGACTTAACAACTTGTTGCTCATAGCCTGAATATGCGTGAACTACATACCATCTGTGTGACATGACCCCTAACTCCTAAAACTTTTTAATTACTCAAAGAAATATTCTATGAGGTTACTGAATAGCGAATCGACCAAAAACAGAAAGAAACCAATAATGATAACCAACACCAAAACCATAATGGTGGTCTGCACCGTTTCATTTTTAGTTGGCCAAACAATTTTTTGTCTTTCAATGTTGGCGTTTTTTACAAACTTGGCAAAATTCTTGCCTTTCGTTGTGGTGTAACCAATAAAGCCACCGACCAAAACACCACCAAGCACCATCAAAACCCTGATGATAGTCGGGTATGTATCTACAAAATACAAATTAGCGGCAACCCCTGCAATGATTATCGCAATGGCCAACCACCACCTAAATTTGTCACCAGCGCCTTGGGCTGACTCAACACTACTCATATTAATCTTCCAAATTAGCCATTGTTTTGACAAACAAAACGATGGCAGGCCAGGAGGGAATCGAACCCCCAACCTGCGGTTTTGGAGACCGCTGCTCTGCCAATTGAGCTACTGGCCTAAAATCGTAAAGACAGCAAAAGCCAACAGTAAACTGTTGGCTTTTGAGTCACGAGTTAAATTATCACTCGATAATTTTTGCTACTACACCCGCACCTACTGTACGGCCACCTTCACGGATGGCAAAGCGTAAACCTTCATCCATCGCAATCGGTGCAATCAATTCAACAACCATCTTGACGTTGTCACCAGGCATAACCATCTCTACACCT
>CALDFB010000227.1 GCA_937942365.1 uncultured Marinicella sp.
ATTTTGAATTGAAAATATATTGGTCAGTTGAGCGCCTAAACCTTTGGAACCACCAGCGATGAATGTTATACCTGTCATTGCTAATTACCTAGAAAAAAACAGTCATAATAATGAGTTTTGTATTCGTTTTCAATAATCAAGGTCTTGATCGGTGAATAACCTGTTCGGATTTTTTTTAAGTATATTTTTTAATAAACTATTCATGGTTCGAACATCATTATCAAACCCACCATGAGTTTCACTCCAGCTAGCTGCTTCAGCACCATTGATTCCCTCAGAAATGATTTGTTTGACTTGAGTTTGTTGGGTTAATTTTTCAGCATATTTTTGCATCCCTAAAATGGGTGTTTTGCGTTTTTCCTCAAAAGCTCTTGAAACCAAATAAAGTAAAGATTTTCGATAAGGGCCCACTGAATCATCTAACTCAAGTTTTTTACTCAAGTTATAAATATATAAGTTATCTATACCGTGTGTTTTTTCGGTAGATTTGATTGCAGGAAGGTAGTGATCTTCATAAAAATCAATGCCCGCAGCGGGTGCTAATAATGCTGCTGAGCTGATTCGGTTTCTTATGGTTGTTGGTAATTGATTCATTCGATTTATTAACCAACCGAGTAAAATAGCGCCTGTGCTGTGGCCAATGAGGTGTAATTTAATAGCTTTATCTGTTGGTCGTTGTTGATTATTGGTGTGCAGTGCTTGTAATAAAAGTTTAAGTACTTGGGTGCCTGCCCCAGGTTTGTTAAAGGGTAATCGAGCACCACTTTTCATTTCGCGCCAGAAGGCTCGACCTGGTACACGGGTGATTTTTTCTAGTAACCAATCAGTGGCATCAGTGATTCCCCCAGCCCGATCTTCAGCGGGTTCTTTCTTGCGGAATATCAAGTCTTTCAATTCTTCCTTCAGTCCTGTGTCATACATGAAATGGTAAGGGTATATGCGATTATCTTTAAAGACATCTTTCATGCTTTTGATCCTTTTGGCTGAAGCATCAGGGCTGTTTAAACCTCCATGAGCATATAAAAGTATGTGGTCATAATCATTAGACTGAGCCAGTAAATCAGTGGTTATTTTAACGTCGCTGATATTAGACCAGTATTTATCACCATCTTTGAATTTACCGTCATCAATGTGAACAAAATGGCCAGCGATTTCTGCACGATTGGGTCTTTCAGTGCTCATTACTTTTGATGCATGGGAGGCTTGATTCTTGGGATCAATGTGCCAAATTTGTGGTGTGCCTAAAGCCAGTCTCAGTACCCAAGCATCTTTGATGTTTTTTTGCCAGTCTTCATAAGACCAAATGGCTAAACCATCTTTGCCCCATTGCTTGCCCCATGAGTTTTGAATCCAAAAACCGGTCTCATCATAACCGACAATGGCAAAAGCGTGGCTGCCTGCATATTTTTCAGTAATCGGAATCAGGCCGTTGTTGACATTTTTTTTCTCCCAACCTTGATGAACTCGAGCAGAACAGTAAACCACGCCAGCCTCATTCAATGCCGCGTGGAAATCAGAGACCCTGTGGTTCAGGCGATAATAAGCTCCAACCGTATTTGCACGGGCGTTCTTGGCAGCTTCAATGGTGAAGTCACCAGGCTTATTAGGCTGGTATGACCACAACTTTTCCTCAGCAACACCCATGTTATACCAACCTTTGATAGCGCCTCGACATGATGAGCCAGAATAATCTTCGCCTTGCCATTCATCATTACGTCTGGCCATTTCATACAGCATTCGCATGGAAACCTTTTTCTCATCATCACCACGCTGTTGGTTTAAGTAATTTATCACAGCTGCCAAAGCAAACCCCGTACAAGCAGGTTCATCCTTCTGATCAAGAATGTGTAAATTTCTGGGTGGGTCTATTCGACTGGCCAAGTTCACCAACGCAGGTCGATAATACCAGTCTCTGGCATCTGGTAAATCAGAGGCCGCATTGGTTATATGACTGTTGATTTGATTGTCTTGAATGGCCTTGTCCATGATGTTCCCTTATATTAAGTTACTTTACTTTATGGTAAATTTACTGATTTGTTAAATATAGTGCAATAAAATTAATCAATATTTTATCTGTTGAATTATATATTAGGGGTGTTCATGTAAAAATTTGATCTGCAGCTTGAAAAACAAGTGCATGCCGTTGAGCCAAAGCGACTTGATCGCTGTCATAGCCTCCGCCAATGACTGTGGCGACAGGAATGTGGTGGCTTTTTATGGTTTTAAGTACCATTAGTTCGCGTTGTAAGATACCGTTCAAGCTGATGTTGAGGTACCCAAGCCCGTCATGTGCATAAATATCGACCCCTGCATCGTAGAATATCAAATCAGGTTTTGATAACTTTATAGCTTTGAGTAAGGTATGATGAACGACCTCAATATAGGCTTCATCAGATAGCCCCTTGGGTAAACCAACATCTAAGTCACTGGTCGCTTTGTGGTGAGGAAAGTTTTTTTCACAATGAATGGAACAAGTAAAAATATTGGGGTCATCTGCCAAAATGGTTGCAGTACCATCACCCTGATGAACATCACAATCGAAAATCAATATCTGTTTGGCTTTGTTTTGAGCAATCAATGATTTGGCCGCAACAGCCAAATCATTGAATACACAATAGCCTCGACCATGATCATAGTGAGCGTGGTGTGTCCCGCCTGCTAAATGGCAAGCAATGCCATGATTTAAGGCAATGGCACCTGTCATGAGCGTGCCATTGGGTGAAATCATAGAGCGTTTGACCAGTGCTTCGCTCCAAGGCAGGCCCATTTTACGCAGTTCTTTTTTGTTCAGTTTGTTGAGCTGAAATCGTTTGATGTAATCACCATCATGAGCAGCATGTAAAACTTCTGCTTTAACAAGGCCTGGACGAAATACATTGTGTTCAGTTAACAAACCTGAGGCAGTTAATTCTTGATACAGGTGATGAAATTTACTCATCGGAAAGCGATGCTTGGCAGGAAAGCTGTAAGAATAGAATGGACTATATACGAGTGGGATAGTCATTGAGCTGGTGATGTGCTCATGCTGATCAATTATGCTTTATTGTTAAAAACAATTTTATACTGAGTCTCCATGAACTCAATCACATCATCGTGTTTAATCTTATTGCGACGACGTAACTCGATTGCTCCATTGACTTTAACCAAGCCTTCATCAATCACCATCTTAGCTTCGCCTCCTGTTCCAACCAAACCTTCAAATTTGAGAATTTTATATAACTCAACCGGCTGCTTATTTATTTCTATGGCATTCATTGGCTTGGTTACTCAGAACTGGGAATGTCGTATTGGTTTAATAGTTTATAATCAATGATGATGTCTTCTTCTTTGATTGTGAAGTTGCCTGTTTTCCTTTCCTGTATGTATCGTTTCAGTGCCGTTATTCCTACCGGAAATGCCAGCTGATCCCAAGGAATGTCTTCAGGTGCAAATAGCTCGGCCGCTGAGGTTTCAGCTCCTGCAGCAAAATATTCACCCGTCAGTTCAGCCCTAAAGTATATGTGTACTTGGTTGCGTTGAACTATATTGTAAACGCCAAATAAACTGATGTTTTTAACATCTGCCAACACTTCTTCTTTGACTTCTCGAACAGCCCCTGATCGAGTCGCTTCACCATTTTCCATAAATCCAGCAGGTACATTCCAATAGCCAGCTCGAGGTTCTATGGTGCGCTTGCCCAATAAAATTTTATCTTTATGTTCTATGATGCATGCATTGACAATTTTGGGGTTTTCATACTGGATGTATTGACAACTTTGGCAGACCGCCCTGACTTTATCATCACCTGGTGGTATTTCATACTTGACCTGATGGCCGCATTGATTACAAAATTTAATATTCATGGGGTAATTAACTTTTCAGCTCCAATACTTCATTGAGTCGACTATCCGTAAATACGATTCATAACGATTGTTGCGGATGTGGCCTTGTTTAACAGCTTGCATGATGGCGCATTGTGGTTCATGGATATGAGTACAGTTGTTAAATTTACATGCACCTAAGTGGGGTTGGAATTCGCGAAACCCACCTGCAATCTGGTGTGGTGTCATGACCCATAATCCATATTCCCAGACACCCGGTGAATCAATGATGTTAGCATTCAATGGTCCATCGTAATACATTTGTGTGACACTGGTAGTGTGCGCGCCTTTCCCTGTTTTTTCTGATAACTTGCCAGTTTTTAACATGACTGAAGGCATCATTACTCGAGTAATAGAAGATTTTCCAACCCCAGACTGTCCAACAATAACGGTGGTCTTGTCTTTCAATAAAGGTTTGATTTCATTGATGGTAGGTTCATCGTTTTTGGTGGTTTTAAAGACTTGATAGCCTAATTTTTCATATTGATTCATGATGCCAATGAAGACTTTAGAATCAATGTCTGATTTATTGAACACCAAAATAGGTTCTATGTACTCATGTTCAGCTGTTACGAGATATCGGTTGAGTATATCGCGAGTAGGAAAAGGTTCAACTGCCATGACAATCATGATCTGATCAATATTGGCGGCTATATGCTGTTTTCTTCCTCGATT
>CALDFB010000228.1 GCA_937942365.1 uncultured Marinicella sp.
TACAAAATTATTAAGGATTTTCAACATCTAATGGGCCTAGTCGATCTGGTGTGAATGCACCATTATCAACATGAGAAACCAATGCACCAGCTGACATTTTAACCATCATTCCATCCACCCTGACCCATATAAAGTCCCAAGGATTGTGTCTTGAAAGTATATCTATAACCCAAATTTCTCTTTTGATATCATCATCAGTGGTAGAGGCCGTTGAGTCAAAAGACGATATGGTTGTAGAATTCAGGTTTCGATTTATTTGACTGTTGCTTACAGTTACTGCAGTTCCCTTGAGAAGATGTATACTTTCTAAGGGAGCAAACCCTAAAAAGCTGATCAAGCTACTTGATGCATCCGGGTTGTCCCAAACGCCTATGCCTAAGCCAGGCTTTAATTTGCCCAAACCATTAGAAATTCCCATTAAGTCTTTAAAGGGGCTTAATCCATTAGAGATACTTAAGTCTCTCTTAGGGAAAACCACCAACTGACCATCGACCACTGCAATGATGTTATTCCTGTGATAGATATTGTAGATGCGTTGATTCACTACTTGAGGAATACTTTGTTGGCTGTTGTCTTGCCATTGTGATTTAAAAACGGGAATTAAACCTTGTTGATGATGTTCCATACCTGCTCGTAAATCGGCAAGGTTTACCAGTTGTAATTTTGCGTTTAATTGAAAACTGCATAACATCAGTGCGGTGATTAGTGTCATTATTTTTTTCATGACTTGGCTCCTAAATATATAAAGTTAATAAAAATATAAATCAACTACACGGCCACAATACATGGCAGAAATATTTATGGCGGAAGGATCAAGACATTGAAATTAGACTCAACTTGAACTCACCTTCCAATTAAATTTGTAATTAATTCATAGCGACATTGTGTTCGATGTTTAGGATTTTCTTCATGATGAAAGTCTGATAAAAGCATGAGAATTGACTTAGTTTACTGACATTAATAGGTCATTGGGTGTTTCTTTAACAAGCTTTTAACACATTCACTGCTTTGGTTATATTTGAGCCTTGATATTAGCTGATTGGAGTTGTTAAATACCGAAAGTGAAGAACACTGGACAATGATTGAGTTCCTTGTGTATTTGCCAGAAAATAGTATGCCGGCTATTCAATGAATCATATAGCTTATTAAATTATAAATTCAGAATGCTCATAATTGTTCTATACACCTATGATTATGATGGTGGTCAAACCCCAGCTTCATGTGCTTGGACATCAGCGTGGTAACTTGAACGAACCAGTGGGCCAGCTGCGATGTGTTTAAAGCCCAGTGTGTAACCGTATTCCTCGATGGCTTTGAATTCATCGGGTGTCCAATAATTAAGTACTGGGTGATGACCTTGGGTGGGCTGGAGGTATTGGCCGATGGTGATCATTTCCACATCGTGATCGGCCAGGTGTCTTAAGGTTTCTTGAACTTGTTCAAAGGTTTCACCCAATCCGACCATGATGCCTGATTTGGTTGGGATGTCTGGGTGTTGGGCTTTGAATTTTTTCAACAGGTCCAGCGACCATTGGTAGTCTGCACCAGGACGCACCTCTTTATACAATGCATAAGCTGTTTCTAGGTTGTGATTAAAAACATCTGGAGGACTTTGGGCTAAAATCTCTAAGGCTTTGTCCATGCGACCCTTGCCACGGAAATCTGGAGTCAGTATTTCTATTTGAATGCCTGGGTTTTGTTCCCGAACTGCCGCGATACAATCGACAAAATGTTGAGCACCACCATCTTTTAAATCATCCCTATCTACTGATGTGATTACAACATACTTCAACTCCATATCAGCAATGGTTTGGGCCAAGTTGGCCGCTTCTTTGGTGTCAGGTGCTAAAGGCCTGCCATGAGCTACATCACAGAATGAGCAGCGTCTGGTGCACACCTCACCGAGAATCATGAATGTAGCTGTGCCTTTGCCAAAGCATTCGTGGATATTTGGGCATGAAGCTTCTTCACAGACGGTCACCAAAGAATTTGAGCGCAATTTACTTTTCAGTTTTTGTACCGCATTACCTGTAGGGATACGGACTCTGATCCAATCAGGTTTGCGCAAACGGGGGGCATTGGTATCAAAACCTGCGCGATTACGATCGGTTTTTCTGTTGCCAACTTCTTTGGCACCAGCCACTTTTCGAGCCAGCTTATCAGCACTTTTTTGGTTGGGCATTTCGATCGCTAATGGCATTTTATCGGTCATGGTGTTTCTCTTATTGTCTGTTCGGGCTTTATTTATTACGCTGCACTTGCTTGTTGAGCTGTGAAGTTAAGTTGCTCACAAAAAGCCGTGATCAATTGTTGTTCCACTGTAGCCATTTCTACTCCTTTGGCCAAGTCCGCTAATTGTATGACTTCTAGCCCTGAAAAGCCACAAGGATTGATCCTGGTGAATGGTTCTAAGTCCATATCTATATTGAATGCCAAACCGTGGAATGAACAGGCTTTGCGAATGCGCAGGCCTAATGAAGCGATTTTTGCGCCTTTGACATAAACACCAGGGGCATTGTCTTTTCTTTTGGCTTCAATGCCATACAAGGCAACGGTATCAATGATGGCTTGTTCAATACCATTTACTAGGGATTTGACTCCAATACCATGGCGACGAAGATCAATCATTGGGTAGGCCACGATTTGTCCAGGACCATGGTAAGTGACCTGACCACCACGGTCGACTTGAATGATGGGTATGTCACCCGCTGCCAATACATGTTCAGCTTTTCCTGCCAAGCCTTGGGTGAAAACAGGTGGATGTTCAACCAACCACAATTCATCCAAGGTGCTCTGGTCACGCTCATCGGTGAACTGTTGCATTTGGCGCCAAACGGGCTCATAGTCACAGCGTCCCAGATGTTTGATTGATATGTTTTGATGCTTCATTTCGAATCAATGTACGGTATTTATAATGTCCACATCAAGTCATCGACCGTGTTAATGTCTTTATAAATGCTCAGCAAATGGTCTTTTGATCTGGCGTAAACTAAGACAGTAACAGATTGGTATTTACCCGTTGAACTGATTTTGGTGTGCACTGAATTAGATGAGACTTCTGGCGCATGTTGTTTGACCAATTCAACGATTTGTTCAGCAAATTCAGTTGTATTTGGACCCATTGCTTTGACTGGGTATTCACAAGGAAATTCAAAGCCCTTGCCTTCGACTTGGTCTAGGTTTTGCATCAGTCATCGTCCCCAAATGATTTGAACCACAAGCCTATGCCATCCATACTGCGAGACCACCAACCCGCTTGTTCTGCGGTTTGCAAGGCCACCAATGGTTTTTGCATAACGGCTTGGTCATTGAGCATGATGTTTAAAGTTCCCAATTGAGTGCCTTGTTGAATGGGTGCTGTTAACAGTCCAGGGATATCAACATTGGCTTTAAGTTGTTCGTAGGTACCTTTGGGTATAGTGATGAACAAATCTTCGGCCAAACCCAGTGAGATATTTTCTTCAGCACCTTTCCATATTTCTGGTTGCACCTGTTGCTCACCAGCTCGATATAGTTTATGGGTTTCAAAAAATCGAAAGCCGTAATTGATAAGCTTCTGCGTTTCATCGGCACGCGCCTTTTCAGACTCAGTGCCCATGATGACATTGATCAAGCGCATGCCATTTCGCATCGCTGATGTGGCCAGGCAGTAACCTGCTGCTTCGGTATGCCCAGTTTTGAAGCCATCAACAGTAGGGTCTCGATATAAGAGGGTATTGCGGTTATGTTGTTTGATTTTGTTGAAAGTGAATTCTTTTTCTGAATAAAAGTGATACAAATCCGGGAATTCGCTGATCAGTGCTTTGCCTAGTTTTGCCACATCATTGGCAGTTACCAGGTGCCCTTCGGCTGGAAGGCCTGTGGCGTTGAGGAAGTATGAGTTATTCATGCCTATTTTTTTGGCATGTTGGGTCATCATATTAGCAAAGACCTCTTCACTACCGGCAATGTGTTCAGCCAAAGCAACACAAGCATCATTGCCTGATTGGACTATCATGCCTCGAATTAAATCTTCAACCTTAACTTGTTTATCTACTTCAATAAACATTTTAGAGCCACCAGTGCGCCAAGCTTTCTCACTGACAGTGATCATTTCATTCAAGGAAAGATTGCCTGATTTTATTTCAGAGAAAACCACATAGGCGGTCATCATTTTGGTGATGCTGGCAGGTTCAACTTGAAGATCTGGGTTGCTTGAAGCCAGGACATGCCCACTGTGAAAGTCCATCAGAATGTAACTGCTGGCATTGATTTGTGGGGGTTGAGGTGTGGCACTGATTTGGCTGGCTTGATTTGGAATGGGTGGATTGTTTTGGGCCAGGGCGCTGTGTCCAAAACCGAAGATAAGAAAGCTCAGTGCGATGATTGGATAAATTGTTTTAAATAGGCTTGTATTATTTAACATAGCGCTCACTCTGTAATCACTTTGGCATCCGAAATGCCGTTGGCAGTGATTTGGTTAATTAGTTGATTGACCTTTGACTCAGACTCTACTGGACCAATCCGTACTCGGTGCAAAGCACCAGTGTGGGTTGATAATATAGTGACAAAGGTTTCAATTCCAAGTATTCGACTGGCTTTTCTGGCTAAGTTGTAGGCCGCATTTTTATCCGAAAAGGCACCCAATTGTAAGTAAGTTGATCCTTGGGTTATTGGCTTGTCAACTAAATCTCTGGGGGATGCCACTACGCGGATATGAACATTGGCTATTCCATCATTTACAAAGTCCAGGGCTTTGGCAGCTGCGTAGGATAAATCAATGATTCGATCACCCACAAAAGGGCCACGGTCGTTAACGCGAACGATCACCTTTTTGTTATTTTTCTTGTTAGTGACTTCAACATAACTGGGCAAGGGTAAGGTTTTATGAGCAGCTGTGAGTTTGTACATATCGAAAACTTCTTGGTTGGATGTTTGTCGACCATGAAATTTTTTGCCATACCATGAAGCTTTTCCCGTTTCACTGTAACCATTTGGATGGTTATTGACTCGGTAAGTTTTGCCATAGACTCTGTAAGGGCTGTGGTTGCCATATTTACTTAGAGGTTCTGATTGGGGTGACCATGGTTTGATGCTATTGGTATCAATATCACGGTATTTGTCCTTTCTGCCACAGGCGGATAATGCCAAAAGGCCGATCAATATAAAGCACAAATTTCTATTCATAATGACGTTTTTGTTTTTTCTTTGAGATTTTTGACTGCTTCAGACAATTGGAATACCGCGCTGACGTACATGTGAGAATGGTTGTACCTGGAAATGACATAAAAGTTTTGAAATCCTTGCCAGTAAGCCTGTTCGCCATTTTCCATATCTAATTCTAACACGGTGTATTGTTGGCCAGTATCCTGATCGCTCAAATGGGGTTTGAGTTGATTGAACTTAAGTGCTGCATTAGGTTTTTTGATTTCTTTTAAAATTTCACCACCGGTTCGCCATTTATGGGCTTTTAAGTAATTAGCTACACTGGCAATGGCGTCTTGGGGGTTGTTGAGCAAATCAATTTTTTTGTCAGCTTCAAAATCTACCGCGTACGCTCGGTAGCTAGATGGCATAAATTGGCCAAAGCCCATAGCGCCGGCATAAGAGCCTTTTGCTGACAACGGATCTATATGACTTTCTTGAGCCAATGCCAAAAAATGTTTGAGTTCACTGGTGAAAAATTTGGATCGTTTGGGGTAGTCAAAAGCCAGTGTATAAAGCGCATCCAGAACTTTGTGACTACCCATGATGCGTCCATAAAAAGTTTCTACCCCTATGATGGCAACAATCACCTCAGCAGGAACACCTGTTTCGGCTGATACTTGATCAAGAACTGATTGATGTTTTTGCCAAAACGCCACACCTTCTTGGGTGCGTTTTTCGGTCATGAATATTTTGCGATATTCAAACCATTTAAGGGTTTTCTCAGCAGGTTTGCTCATGGCGTTGATGATGCTTTGTTGATGCTTTGCTTGGCTGATAATACTCCTGACCCATTTGGGATCTAGGTCTTTTTCTATGGCTGTGGTTTTGATGAAATCGTCAACTTGTTGCAAGTTGATTTTGGCCAATAAGCTACCTGATACCAACATCAGGGAGGCGAATAATAAGGTTTTGGGGTATTTTTTCATTGTTGAATCAGTTTTTTATGTGAGTGAACAGAGGTAATGATACCAAATGATACCAATAAAGTAAGCACCGAAGTGCCTCCATAGCTTATCAACGGGAGTGGAACGCCTACCACCGGCAATACACCTGAGATCATACCCGCGTTGATAATGATGTAGACAAAGAAAATCAGCGTTAGTGCCCCACATACCAAACGATTGTAGGTGTTTTTAGCTTGCAGGGCGATAAATAGACAGCGCATGATGATCACAAAGTACAAAAAGAATAAAATAAGCACACCAAAGAAGCCAAACTCTTCAGATAAAACTGAAAGGATAAAATCAGTGGAGTGCTCAGGTAAAAAATCAAGTTGGGTTTGGCTACCATCTGTCCAGCCCTTACCCCAAAAACCACCTGAACCTATGGCAATTTTAGATTGAATGATGTTCCACCCATGGTTCAGAGGATCGGCTTCAGGGTTTAAAAACATCAATATACGCTGTTTTTGATATTCATGCAGAAAATGCCAAAGAACTGGTGCAGCAAGTGCTGCGACTATGCCTGAACCGAGAATCAAACGCCAAGAGATACCAGCTAAGAATATGACGAATAGGCCACTGGTAGCAACCAGGATTGAGGTGCCCAAATCAGGCTGCTTGTAAATTAAACCTGTACAGATACCAATGACCACGGCTGCACCCAATAAGTATTTCCAATTGGGTGGTAAAGCTGTATGACGAAAAAGCCAGGCAACCATCATAGGTAAAGATATTTTGCATAACTCTGAAGGCTGAATGCTGATGCCCAAATCAAGCCAACGTTGGGCACCTTTTACAGATATGCCAAAGAAAAAGACTGCCACCAACAACATCACGGAACCCACATAAATAAATGGTGTGAATTGTTCGAACCTTTCAGGCCTGATCTGAGTGATGATACACAACGCCACCAAACCTAAGCCAATTCTAAAAGCTTGTCTTTCTACCAAAACCATACCGCCCGCACTGTATAAAACCACCAAGCCAAAGCTGATTAATAATAACAGCAAGACCATCAGAATTGGATCAGGGATATAAGTAAAGAAACGTCTATTCATCATTCGTTTCGGCCTGATTTAATGATTGATTATCCATTGGTCTTATAGCAGCAGTTGATACCTCTGTTTTTAAAGTTCTTGAGGTCATATATGAATCAATGATTTTTTTGGCGATGGGCGCGGCTGCTTTGGTGCCACTGGCGCCATGTTCAGCGACCACAACCACAGCAATTTCAGGTTCCTCTACCGGTGCGAATGCAATGAACAAGGCATGATTCCTTAAATGTTTAGGTAATTCATCATTTTTTTTATATATGTCTTCTTCACTTTTTCCGTATACTTGAGAAGTGCCGCTTTTACCAGCGATCAAGTAGTCGTTAGATTTGATCGATCTTGCAGTGCCATTGGTGGCATTGATGACACTGGTCATGCCTTGATGAACCACTTCCCAATGAGGTGTTTGAATTTCGAAGGGTAGGCTTTTACTGGGTATGTTTCTTTGTACTAAGTGCAGCGGGTTGACTTGTCCTTTGGATGCCAGAATGGTCAATGCCTGAGCCATTTGTACAGGTGTAATCACAAAGTATCCTTGCCCGATGCCTGTGATCACCGTTTCTCCAGGGAACCATACCATGTCACGGTTGGCTTTTTTCCATTGCCTCGAGGGCAGGATTCCTTGTTTCTCACCACTGATGTCTATGCCTGTTACTCGGCCAAAATTAAAAGGGTCCAAAAATGTATGGATGTTATCAATCCCTAGTTTAACTGCCAAGTCATAGAAGAAAACATTCACTGATTCAGCCAAGGAGTTTATCAGGTCAACATGACCATGACCACCTTGTTTCCAGTCGTGGTATCGTCGTTTTTGTTTAGGAAGTTGGTAGTAGCCATTGGAGAACATGGTGTATTCTGGGGTAATCAACTGATGATAGAGTCCTGCCAAAGCAATGTATGGTTTGATGGTTGAACCGGGTTCATAGCCGCCTTTTATACTGCGATCAAACAAAGGTTTTTCTATGGATGTAGCTAATTCATCGTAGTTGCTTTGACTGATGCCGTAAATAAATTGATTGGTGTCATAACCTGGCTTTGAGACCATGGCGAGAATTTCGCCATTGTTCGGGTTAACTGCAATCGCAGCACCTGTTTCATCACCAAACGCCTCGTAACTGGCTTTTTGTAAATATACATCAATGGTCAAGTTTAAATGCGTGCCATTAATGGGTGGTGTTTGAATTTTTTGTGACAATTGCTTGCCTTGGGCATTGATTTCGGTGATTAACTGTCCAGGTGTTCCATGCAGTTGATTTTCATAATATTTTTCTATGCCTGTTTTACCAAAATAATCATCGTTGGAATAAATGTTTTGATCTTGTTGTTCATATTCATTTTGATTGATTTTCCCTACGTATCCTAACAAGTGAGAAAACTCAATAGGGTGTAAATATTTTCGATTCAGGTATGGCTCAATTTCGAAACCGGAGAATTGGTGTTTTTGAACCGCAAATTCAGCAACCTGTTGTTCGGAGAGTTTAGTTTTTATGGTCAGTGGCTTGAACACTGGATTGTATCGAAGTTGTTCATTGATCTTGTCAATCTCCTCATCGGAAATTGATATGATTGATCGGATTTCAAGCAGTTTTTGATTGATGTCGCTGACCTTTTCAGGAGTGACCAGGAGTCGGTAAGTGGTGATGTTTTCTGCTAACAACTTACCATTGCGGTCATAGATCAAACCTCTGGTCGGGTCAATACGGCTGAGTTTGATTTTATTTTGCTCTGCCTGTTCTGTATATTTTTGGTGTTGAATAACTTGTAAATAAAAGTATCGACTTAACAACAAAATGAAAACAACACCTACCACAATGATTGAAACGATGATTCTCTCTGTGAAAATTTTTTTTTCATTAAAAGGTTGTTTGAGTTGTCTACCCATACATCACCTCAATTATGAATTTCGCATCGAAGTTTGAATTCGATCCAACAAATATTTCAGCCAAGGCCAGATGAAGGCTGCAGTAAACAATGGGATCAAGTCTTGCCATTGAGGTTGGTAACGATAGCTGATCCAGTCAATGGTTGCCCTGATTACTATATCATTAAATAGCCACACCATAACCATCATCAACAGTTGCCAAAAAGAAGTCATGCGTAATTTTTTTGCAGATTTATTGACTAAAAAAGATAAGGCCACCAAGGACATGCCGTGCTTGCCCAATAAACTGCCCATCAATATATCTAAAATTAAACCATAGGCAAAAGCCACGAACATGACTTTGGTGTTGGCTGCATAGAGTGACCAGTAAGCAATCAATAATGCCACCCAGTGCGGTTGGAACAAAGCAATTTTCTCTGGCCATGGGAACAATGTCAGCAAAATAGCAAACAAAATTGACAGGTGTATCAACAGGTTGCTTTGATTGTGTTGCTTACTCATTGATATTGAGGTGTTTGTTCGTTAGATTCAGTATCGGTATCTTGTTTCTCCTGAGTCTCTGGGTTGGTTAAATGGCCTGCTTCCTCACTGATGTTTACAGTTTCTTCAGGATTCAGACTGGTGTCTTTTGTAACTGGGGTATCAATAGTTGTTACTTTTTCTGAGCGCTTAGTTGCACTCTTTTTAGTTTGATTAGGCCATATTAAAAAAACTTCAGTCAATAAGTCTAATTCAGCAAAAGGGGTCGCTAAAGCGGTTTTAAACGTTCTGTCTGGGCTGACTGCTAAAGACTCAACTTCAGCTAACTTAAGCCCTCTAGGGAAGCGGTTACCAAATCCTGAAGTGACCAAAACATCTCCAACCCGAATGTCCCCACTGGTTGGAATTTCTTTTAACCAAATTTTTTCACCGTTGCCATAAGCAATAGTGCGCATGCCAGTACGAAGGATTTCAATAGGAATCGCGTGGGTGGTATCAGTGATCAAAATAACATGAGCAAAATTGTTACTCAATACATCTACTTGACCAATCACACCGGCTAAATTCAATACCGCTTGGCCAACAAACAAACCATCAGCTCTGCCTTGATCAATCACCACATGTTGTTGGTTTTGGGTCTGACTGATATTCGAAACAAAAGCCACACTGGTGGCCAGTGGAGAGTTTTGGGTGGCTGATAGCATGGTGCGTAATCGTTGGTTTTCTGCTACCAAAGATACGTTTTGTTGTACTTTAAGTTCAGCATCCAGCAACTGTTCTTTGAGCAGGTTGTTCTCTTGAACCAAGTTGGCCTGTCGAGACATGGCCAGTTGAGTGATTTGATAGATATCTTGTGGCCATTCAATGATTTTAATTAATGGCACCACAGCCAGTGACAAAACATTCCGGATGGGTTGGGCTATTTGATTGTTTTTGTCTGAAATCATCAGTACCATACAGATGAATTCCAAAATTAAGAATTTAAATAGTGGTGACTGAGTAATTTTTTGGTTGCTTTTAAGGGTTTCCATCGAGCCTATTCAATCACAGAACAATCACCTGAAAGGTGCAAAGAAGTCGGAGCCCTCTTGGTCGATAATTTCTAAAGCTTTACCTCCACCACGTGCTACACAGGTTAAAGGATCTTCGGCAACAAATACGGGCAAACCGGTTTCTTCCATCAATAATTTATCTAAATCTTTAAGTAAAGCACCACCGCCTGTTAAGACAATGCCTTGCTCTGCTACATCTGCACATAACTCAGGAGGGGTTTGTTCTAGGGCTGTTTTGACAGCTGCCACAATACCTGATAATGGCTCGTGTAAGGCCTCTAATGCCTCGTTATTGGTCATGGTGAATTTGCGCGGTACACCTTCTGCTAAATTACGACCTGAAACTTCCAATGAGATTTCTTCAGCAGCGGGGTATGCGCAACCAATTTCATGTTTAATTCTTTCAGCGGTAGATTCTCCAATCAAAGTACCGTAACTTCTGCGAACGTACGAAATCAGTGAGTCATCAAATTTATCTCCACCTATTTTGACAGACGCTGAATAAACAATGCCATTTAAAGAGAGCACAGCGACTTCAGAAGTACCACCGCCGATATCTAAGACCATGCTGCCTCGTGCTTCATGGATAGGAATGCCTGCACCAATTGCTGCAGCCATGGGTTCTTCAATCAGAAAAACCTCAGCTGCACCAGCGCCTGAGGCTGATTCTTCAATCGCACGTCGTTCAACTTGTGTTGATCCACAGGGTACACAAATCAGAACTCTACAGGATGGTTTCAGCCAGCGGTTAGCATGCACCTTGCGAATAAAATGTTGTAACATGGCAGAAGTCATATCAAAATCAGCAATAACGCCATCTTTCAAAGGTCGGATGGTTTTGATGTTCCCAGGTGTACGACCTAGCATCATTTTCGCATCAGCACCGACTGAGGCTATATTAACTTGGCTGCCACGATTTTGATCCATACGAACAGCGACCACAGAGGGTTCGTTCAATACAATGCCATGATCACGCATGTAAATTAGGGTGTTGGCGGTTCCTAAATCGATTGATAAATCATTTGAAAACAAGCTTCTGAATTTTTTTAACATGTGATAATTGTAGTTACATCTGATTGGTAAAAAATGGCATAATATCTGCCGGCTTTGCATTGTGGCAAGCCAACCTGCGAATTATATATGAATCCGGCTTATAAAATGTCAATTAATCGTAAAGAATTAGAAGAAATTGCCAGCTTGGCACAATTAAATATACCTGACTCTCAAGTCAGAGAAATCACTGATTCTTTGAATCAAGTGATGGGCATGATTGACCACATCAATGAGGCGGATACAGAAGCCGTGGAGCCCATGTCTCATCCAAATGACGCTGAACAGATGATCAGGCAAGATGAGGTTGTGGATGGCAGTCATAAGCTTGAGTTGTTGAAATTAGCTGCTCAGGCTGATGAAGATCACTATCTGGTGCCCAAAGTTATAGATTAACCAAGGAATGAATATGATTAACTTAACCATTAGACAGATGTCGGAATTACTGTTATCAAAACAAGTCAGCGTACAGCAGTTGAGTGGTCTGTTCTATGATCGTTGCCAAAGTCACAACAAATCCATTGGGGCTTTGATTACCTTGAATGATGAACTGAATGCGGCAGAGTTATTACAGGCACAACAGCAGGTTGAACTTGGTGATCATTTATTGGCTGGTATTCCTTTGTTACATAAAGACTTGTTTTGCACCCAAGGTGTTAAAACAACTTGCGGCTCAAAGATGCTGGAAAATTTTATACCGCCCTATGATGCCACTGTGGTGAAGCATTTAAAAGTTGCAGGCATGGTCACTTTGGGTAAGGCCAATATGGATGAGTTTGCTATGGGGTCTTCCAATGAATATTCAGCCTATCATGTAGTGAACAACCCGTGGGATGTGTCTCGTGTTCCAGGTGGTTCATCCGGTGGATCAGCGGCGGCAGTGGCGGCCAGGATGGTACCCGTAGCTACCGGCAGTGACACCGGTGGTTCAATCCGTCAACCAGCTGCGTTCTGTGGAATTACTGGGGTTAAACCGAGTTACGGGAGGGTGTCTCGCTATGGTATGGTGGCTTTTGCTTCATCTTTAGATCAAGGCGGCGTTCTGGCACCTGGGGCAGATGATTGTGGTTTGGTGTTAGCGGCTATGAGTGGTCACGATGTTTTAGATTCTACCTCAGCGCAGCAGCCAAAGTGGCAGTGGCACAAACCTCAAAATCCTGACATGTCAGGTTTGAAAGTAGGCGTAACCAGGGCTTGGATTGAAGCCTTGCAAGATACAGATGTTAAGGAAAGGACCTTGCAAGCCATCGAGCATTTTGAAAAAAATGGCGCCCAACTCATAGAGGTTGATTTACCTCATGCTGATTTAGCAGTATCTGCCTATTATGTGCTGGCTCCAGCTGAATGTTCATCCAATTTATCTCGTTTTGACGGCGTTAGGTTTGGTCATCAGGCCAAAGATATTTCTGATTTAGAATCATTGTATCGTCAAAGTCGAACCGAAGGTTTTGGAGATGAAGTGAAAAAACGTATCATGATTGGCGCTTGGGCTTTGTCTTCCGGTTACTATGATGCTTATTACCTCAAAGCACAGAAAATTCGCAGATTAATCAGTGAAGACTTTAACAAGGTTTTTGCACAAGTAGATGTGATCGCCTGTCCCGTTTCACCAGAACTGCCTTTCAAACATGGTGAGAAAGCAGATGGCGTGAGTATGTATCAGGCTGATCAATTCACCATTCCAGCCTCATTGGCTGGATTACCTTGTTTATCTATGCCAATTGGGTTCAGCCAAACTGGGTTGCCCATTGGTTTACAATTAATTGGTCGTTATTTTGATGAACAGACCATCTTATCTACGTCGGATAAATACCAACAACAGACTGATCATCATTTACACATGCCGGAGGCCTTTGTATGAAGACTCAAGTGATTGATTTTGATCAATGGGAAATGGTCATTGGCCTAGAGATTCATGTTCGCCTAGATACAATGAGTAAACTGTTTTCTGGCATGAAATCCAGTTATGGTGCATCTCCCAATAGCCAAGTTAGTTTCTTGGATGCTGGTTTACCCGGCACGTTACCGGTAATCAACCAAAAGGCTTTGGAGTATGCGATCAGGTTTGGATTGTCGGTGGATGCTCAAATACCGAAAACCACCGTGTTTGCTCGGAAAAATTATTTTTATCCTGATTTGCCTAAAGGTTATCAAATCAGTCAAATGGATGACCCTATTGTGGGAAAGGGGTTTGTTGAAATCGAAACTGAACATGGGAAAAAGACTGTTGAGATTACCCGGGCACATTTAGAGGAGGATGCCGGAAAGTCTATCCATGATAAATACGATCAACACTCAGCGATTGATCTGAATCGAGCTGGTACACCCTTGATCGAAGTGGTTTCAGAACCACAGATGTCCAATGCCAAGGAAGCCGTTGCTTACATGCGAGAAATTTATACCCGTGTCACTCACCTGGGGATCTGTGACGGTAATTTACAAGAAGGGTCATTCCGATGTGACGCCAATGTATCTGTTCGACCCAAAGGTCAAGTTGAATTAGGTACACGTGCTGAAATTAAAAATTTAAATTCATTCAGGTTTATTGAAAAAGCGATCAATCATGAAGCCAAACGGCAAGTTAAAATCATTGAGTCTGGGGGAAGTGTGACCCAAGAAACCCGACTTTATGATGCTGAGAAAAATGAAACTCGATCGATGCGAAGCAAAGAGAATGCCAACGATTACCGTTATTTTCCTGACCCTGACCAGCTACCTATTCGTATTTCTGAAGACATGATTGAGGTTCAAAAAGCACACTTGCCTGAGTTTCCTGCAGAAAAAATCCAACGGTACATCAGTCAATTAAAGATTAAGGCTGATGATGCACAAATTATAGCCAATGACATACAGATGGCAAAATTCTTTGAGTTGAGCGATCAAAATTCCAAAGCAACAGCTGATTTAAATGCCAAATTTTTATTGGGTGAATTCAGTGCTTTATTGAATGTGCAAAACACAGACTTATCAAATAGTTTGATTGATGCGCTATCATATGCAGCTTTATTAGATACAATTGCTGATGGTACAGTGTCTCGAAAAGCCGCAAAAGCAGTACTTGAAGGCATGTGGAAACATGGGCATTCTGCAGCTCAAGTAATTGAGTCTAAAGGCTTGGGGCAGATTTCTGATTCATCGGCTTTAACAGCTTTAATTACACAAGTGATTGATGATAACCCAAGTCAAGTTGTTGATTATCGAAACGGTAATGAAAAAATGTTCAACTATTTCATTGGACAAATAATGAAACAAACCAAGGGACAGGCCAATCCTGTGCAAACCAAACAAATCTTAGAGGACAAGTTAAAAAATGAGTAGAGCATTAATCTGTGGGTCATTGG
>CALDFB010000229.1 GCA_937942365.1 uncultured Marinicella sp.
TTTGGGTGTTGAAATAGGTATCGTAATCGGAGGTGGTAACATCTTCAGAGGTGCGGGATTAAGTAAGTCAGGCATAGATCGAGTAACAGGTGACCACATGGGCATGCTGGCAACTGTCATGAACTCGCTGGCTCTACAAAATGCCTTAGAAAAACAAGATATTAAAGTCAGGGTCATGTCAGCAATAGGAATCCATGAGGTTTGTGAGGACTATATTCGCCGACGTGCTATCAGGCACCTACAAAAAGGGAATATCACAGTATTTGCTGCTGGAATTGGTAATCCTTTTTTTACCACAGATTCTGCTGCCAGTTTAAGAGCCATTGAAATAAACGCAGATATTGTATTAAAGGCCACCAAAGTGGATGGTATATACTCTACCGATCCAGTTAAGAATCCAGATGCTGTTAAGTATGATCATTTAACTTATGATGAAGTGATTGAGAAAAAACTGGAAGTTATGGATACATCGGCCGTGGTGTTATGTAGAGACAGAAAAATGCCGATTAGAATTTTTAACATGAACCAAGATAATGCCTTGATGGATATCGTGAAAGGTAGCAACATTGGTACAGTAGTATCTGCTGAGTAAGGAGCTATTTGATGATAAATGAAATAATTAAAGAAGCCGATCAACGCATGGGTAAGACTATAGAGGCTTTACATAATGAATTGAAAGGTGTGAGAACTGGTCGCGCAAATACCAGCTTGTTGGATGGTATAATGGTGGATTATTATGGATCAGCTTCTGCATTGAATCAAGTGGCTAATGTTGCTGTACAAGACTCAAGAACATTGACTGTGACTCCTTGGGAAAAAACCATGATAGAACCCATTGAAAAAGCCATCATGTCATCAAATCTAGGTTTAAATCCAGTGAGTGCTGGTATGGTAATTAGAATTCCATTGCCTCCATTGACTGAAGAGAGAAGAAAGGATTTGGTTAAGTTGGTAGGCCAAATTGCTGAGAACAGTAAAATTGCTTTACGTAACATAAGACGAGATGCCAATTCACAATTGAAAATGTTGCTCAATGACAAAGAGATCACTGAAGATGATTTACATGGATCAGAAAAAAGTGTGCAAGAAGTTACTGATAAGTTTGTTAAGCAAGTTGATGATGTAATCAGTGATAAAGAAAAAGAATTGATGGAAATTTAATTTACTGACAACCCTTAAAGATAACTCAATGACTATAAAGCACATCGCCATAATTATGGATGGAAACGGGCGATGGGCTACCGCAAAAAGAAGGCCGCGAACTTTCGGACACCAAGCAGGTGTAAAGACAGTGCGATCAACCATCGAAAGTTGTTTACAAAAAAATATCCCAAATTTAACCTTATTTGCTTTCAGTAGTGAAAATTGGTCAAGACCAGCCAAAGAAGTGCAAAAATTAATGGACTTATTCATGCGCTCTTTAACCAAGGAAACTCCAGAGTTACTTAATCAAGGTGTACAACAAAATTTTATTGGAGACCTGTCTAAATTTTCACCTAAACTGCAAAATAAAATGCGGGATGTGGCATCCTTGAAACCAGATACCTTCAAGATGAATTTAAATATAGCTGTTAATTATGGCGGTAAGTGGGATGTGATTCAGGCTGCCAAAAGATTCAATGATGAAATCATTAAAGAGAATATCAGTGCTGATGATATTAATGAAGAAATATTTAATCAATACATGGCTTTGTCTGATCAGCCACCTGTTGATCTATTGATTCGTACTGGCGGTGAGCATCGAATATCAAATTTTTTATTGTGGCAGATTGCTTATGCGGAAATTTTTTTTGAAGATGTTTTGTGGCCTGATTTTCATGCCCAAGAATTAAATAGAGTCATTGAAAAATTTTATTCAAGAGAGCGTCGTTTTGGTAATATCGGTGAACATGATAATTCACATATTGAATGAAATGAGTCTGATCAAATATTCATCTATTAATCACAGGAGCTAGTCAATGCTTAAGCAAAGAATTATCACAGCTTTAATTTTAGCCCCAATTCTTATATTTCTGGTTTTGTATGGCAATATCTATGGCTTTGCAGTATTGATTGGGGTTATTCAGCTGGCTGCCACATTCGAGTGGCTTAAAATAATTAAACTCAATACCATACTGGCATTTGTTAATGCCATCGTTTTAACATTGTTAACTAACTACATTGTCTTTGTTGGCTCAATACACCTACAAACCATTGGTCTGGTTTATCTTTTAATTTGGTCGTTGGCAATATTTTGGCTGATTAATCATCGATGGGGTTATCAAAACACACAATTTCAATTGTTGATCAAAGGTTTCTTTGGTGTTTCAGCGATTGTGGTTTTTAGTTTGGCCATGAATTTTATATATGCTCAATCGAATGGAGTTTGGCTAACCATGTCGCTGTTCTTATTGATTTGGGTTGCGGATATAGGTGCTTATGTGAGTGGTAAAACCATGGGTAAAAATAAGCTGGCGATCAATATTTCACCAGGAAAAACCTGGGAAGGCGTAATGGGAGCCTCAGTGTTTGTTGGGATATTTGCAGCTGTGGTTGGGCCACATTTGTCGATTATTTGGTGGCAAGCCGTGCTGATTATGATTTTGGTGGCATGGTTTTCAGTGATTGGTGATTTAGCGGCTAGTTTAGGCAAGCGCCAAGCAAAAATTAAAGACAGTTCAAACCTATTACCTGGTCACGGGGGGTTTATAGATCGCTTTGATAGCTTAATTGCAGCCTCTCCCATGTATGCTTATCTGTTAATGTATGTGTTGTAAATTAAAATGAAAAATTTGGTGATTCTTGGTGCGACTGGTTCAATTGGTGACTCAACCCTCAAGGTGATACGAAAGCATCCTGATAAATTTAAAGTCACTGCCCTTTCAGCGCATAGCAATGTTGATAAGATCATACAACTGGCCAATGAATTTCAACCAGAACATGTAGTGATCACAGGCAAAGCAGCTTTGCATAAGGTAGAACAAGCTTTGTCAGGTTTAAAGACACAGGTTCATGGCGGAAAAAACAGTTTGAATGCAATCGTCTCTGACAAACAAGTGGATTTGGTGGTTGCAGGCATCGTCGGTAATGCTGGCATGGAGTCGGTATTGGCAGCAGTTGCAGCGGGGAAAACATTGTTGTTGGCTAATAAAGAAGCTTTGGTTGTGGCTGGAGAATTGGTTATGCCTTTGGCAAAAAAAACCAAGGCCAATATTATTCCCTTAGATTCTGAACACAATGCGATTTTTCAATGTCTTGGAAATGGGTATGAGGCTGGTGTTCGTCCAGATGGAGTCAACAGTATAACGTTAACTGCTTCAGGTGGCCCTTTTTGGGAAATGGATGAAACGCTATTTGAATCAATCACACCAGCGCAGGCAGTGGCCCATCCTAAATGGAATATGGGTGCAAAAATTTCGGTTGATTCAGCAACCCTAATGAACAAAGGGTTAGAGGTCATTGAGGCATATTGGTTGTTTAATATAGCCAGTGAAGACATCAATGTATTGGTCCATCCGCAAAGTATCATTCATTCAATGGTCAATTTTATAGATGGCTCTGTGCTGGCTCAAATGGGTTGTCCTGATATGCAAATACCGATTTCTCATGGCTTAGGTTTAGGACAGCGTTTGGGTAATGATGCTGATTTTTTAGATTTGTTACAGCAAAAACAGTTAACTTTTTATCAAGCAGATAGCCACAAATTCAAATGCTTACAACTAGCAAGGCATGCACTGTCGTTAGGTGGTACTGCGGCTGCGATACTGAACGCAGCAAATGAAATCAGTGTGGCTTCATTTTTAAAGGGACAGATTCGATTTGACCAGATTGCGCAAATCAATGATAGAATGATGAACGCTATACAGTCTGTAAATGTAGAATCTGTTGCACAATTAAATGACCTTGATGAAGAGGTCAGAATGAAGACTAAAGCAGCTATAAATTCAAAATAAGAAACTATGACAACGATATTAGGCAGTATTTTTTGGCTGATCATTACCTTAGGTGTACTGGTGACTTTTCATGAACTGGGTCACTTTTGGGTGGCACGTTTATTCAAGGTCAAGGTACTCAGGTTTTGTGTGGGTTTTGGTAAACCGATTTGGTCGCGTTACGATAAACAAGGCACTGAAATTGCAGTGGCACCCATTCCACTTGGTGGTTATGTGAAGCTTCTGGATATCAGAGATTGTGATGTGCCAGCAGAAGACATTCACCAAACTTATAACCATAAACCGTATTGGCAAAAGATGCTTATCATGTTTGCTGGCCCGGCATTCAATTTCATCTTGGCATTCTTTTTATACTGGTTGATGTTTGTGGTGGGTAAAAATGAAATTCAACCCACATTAGGTGAGCCCACAAAAATAATGAAACAGGCTGGTTTTGAGGAAAAAGATCGCTTGAAAACAATTGATGGTGAGGCGATTCGAACCTGGTCAGATGTGTCTTTAAGTCTCATAACAGCAGGCATAGATCGCCGAGATATTGACGTAGAGGTAGAAACAGATTCGGGTACCATGACTATTCGGATCTTACCTTTCTCCGCGGTCCCTGAAGAAGTGGCTGAAGAGAAACTGATAGAATATATTGGGTTGCAAGCGTACCGTATGCCATTGGCGGCAAAAATGGCTGATTTAGATGCTGATTTACCAGCAGCCAAAGCAGGGCTTAGGGCTGGTGATGTGATTGTGCAAATAAATGAAGATGTTATTGCAGATTGGTATGACGTGGTAGAAGCCATCAGTCAAATTGAGCAAGGCCCAATCAAAGTTACTTACCTCAGAGACCAGCGTCGACATTCAACCACTGTGCCTGCTTTAATGACAGATCCTGATAATTCAGATCGTAAAATATTAGGTATAAGACCTGATTCGCCAAATGAATCTGATCGAACCTATTACAATAATTTGTTTTTTTCCCTTTCTTATGGTCCTTTAGATTCTATTGGACAATCTTTTTTACAGATAGGTAAAATCACCAGCAAGTCTTTAGAAATGATGTGGAAATTAGTCACTGGTAAAGCTTCTGTTAAGAATCTTTCAGGCCCAATCACGATCGCACAGGTGGCCAATGATTCTGCTGCCAGAGGGTTTTCATGGTACTTGTCATTTTTGGCATTAGTCAGCCTCAGTTTAGGCATCATAAACTTGATGCCTGTACCTATGTTGGATGGTGGTCAGATGATGTTTCTGAGCATCGAAAAAATCAAAGGTTCACCACTGAGTGAGCAGTTTGAGCTAAAAGCGCAACTTATTGGTATTTTTATGATAATTAGTTTGATGTCTTTAGCTTTTTATAACGACATTTTAAGGTCAGTGTCTTAAAATACAGGAAAAAAAATTAATCTAAAATATATGCGCAAATTAATCTTACTTTTGGTGCTCTTATCGTGCCACGTTAAAGCCATGGAATCATTCAGGGTCGGTGACATCAGAATCTTAGGTGCTGATCGAATATCACATGGCACCATTTTTTCATATTTGTCAATTGAGCGTGGGGATGTGGTTGATGGCGAAGCCATTAAGCAAGGAATCAAGAGTGTGTTTTCTACCGGGTATTTTAATGACGTAAAAATGCTAAAAGAAAATGATGTTCTGATCGTTCAGGTGATAGAGCGTCCTGCTATTGCGACCATAAGTATTGATGGCAACAAGAGTATAAAAACAGAAGAGTTACTCCTGGGGTTGAACAGCATCGGTTTATCAGAAGGCGAAGTATTTGATAAACTTGAGTTAGAGAAGGTGAAGAACGAATTGGTGCAACAGTTTTTTTCTCGCGGTAAATACAATGTTGAAATTGAAACCAATGTCAAGGAACTTGATCGCAACAGGGTATTAATTAATATCAATATTGAGGAAGGTAAATCAGCGAAGATTAAACACATTAAAATCGTTGGTAATACGGTCTTTACAGATGAAGAGTTGATTGAGGCTTTTGAGTCAGATACCAGCAATTGGCTCTCTTGGTATTCACAAGATGATCAGTATTCCAAAGAAAAGCTTAATGGCGACTTGGAAAAACTGAAGTCCTATTATTTGGATAGAGGCTATGTGAATGCAGAGGTGGAATCTGTCCAGGTCACCATAAGCAATGACAAAAAAGATATCTACATCACGGCAAATATTCAAGAGGGAGAACAATATAAATTCGGTAAACAAGAGCTTACCGGTGAGTTGGTTTTTGATAAATCAATCATGGAAAAGTATTTAATTACCAAGGAAGGTCAAACATTCTCTCAAAACTTAATTGAAGCCACCAATACCACCTTAAAAGCAGTTTTGGCTAATAGAGGTTATGCTTTTGCTGAAATCCAACCTGTATCAACAATAGACGATGAAAATAAAACTGTTGATGTCACCTTTTTTGTTTTACCTGGTAAAAAAGTTTATGTTCGTCGGATCAATTTCAGTGGAAACACTAAAACCAAAGACGAAGTATTGCGCCGAGAAATGCGCCAGTTTGAAGGGGCATGGTTTTCACAAACATTGATTGATCGGTCAAAATTGAGGTTGCAGCAAAAGCCTTATTTTGAAGAGGTGAATATTGAAACTGAACAAGTGGCAGGAACTGATGATCAAATAGATGTCAATGTTTCTGTTAAAGAGAGGAACTCAGGTCAGTTTTCTTTCGGTTTGGGCTTTTCTCAAGTCAGTGGCTTGAACTTTTCTACCAGTGTTTCATTACAAAATTTATTGGGAACGGGTAATACCTTATCAGTAGCAGTGAATACTTCAGACTTTTATAAGCGATTGAATTTGTTGTATGAAAACCCATATTTTACTGATGATGGCATTTCATTGGGTTATAGTATGAACTTTACCAACATAGACCAAGGTGATGCCAACATCGCTCAGTATAATTCTACCAATGGCAGTTTGGGTGTTCAGGCGAGCTTTCCAATCACTGAGTTTGATCGAATTTTTACCAGTTTGTCTTATGAGCGTATTTCGTTGCGTGCGAATCAAGACTTTACCGCACAAGCCATTGTCGATGGTTTGTTAGAGCTTGGGGGTTATGCCTTCAGTTGTTTAAACCGCATTGCCAGGCCAGATGATGATGCTGATTTACCTATACTGACAGAACAATGTTTTCCTGATGAAATCATTCCACCTCCAACAGGTATTGAAGGTGAAACCATTCAGGTTCCCCTGCAGTATCGACGTGCATTTACTTTATACAAAGCGCAAGCAAGATGGGCAAGAGACAGTCGGAATCGCTTTTTTAACCCGACACGAGGGGCCTTTCATTCGATTGGCATTGAGGCGTCTTTACCAAGCAGTACCGCTGAATTTTATAAAATCAATGTCAGAGAAAATATTTTATTTCCATTAACAGATAAACTCACTTTGTCCCTTCGTGGAGAATTGGGGTATGGAGATGGCTATGGAGACACCCGTGTATTGCCGTTTTTTGAAAACTTTTTTGCTGGTGGTGTGAATTCAGTCAGAGGCTATGATGACAATACACTGGGGCCAAAGTCTTTAGTTGGTGGGGAGTTAGAAGAGGAAGCAAATTTACCTAGCACCTCTAGATCTGGAGATCCAATTGGGGGCTCATTGAAAGTGATTGGTTCGGCAGAAATTGTTTTTCCAATACCTTTTGGAAAGGATAACAGTAATGCAGCAAGGTTAGCTTGGTTCTTTGATGTGGGTAATGTATTTGATGATATAGATTCTTTTGAAGCCAGAGAACTCAGAATGTCTACTGGTTTCGCATTGAGGTGGCAAGCTCCTGTTGGTCCTATCGTTATCTCATATGCCCTTCCTTTCAACAAAGATCGATTAGATCGAACTGAACGATTACAATTCACCTTCGGAAATACATTCTGATGATATGAAAAGTCGTTGGCCAACAATTTTCTGTATTTTGAGTTTAACAGTATTTGTTAAAGATACTCATGCAGATGATAAAATTGGCTATGTGGATATGAATGCGCTGATTAATCAATCCCCTCAAATTTTGGCTGCTAATAAAACCTTAACTTCTGAATTTGAGGAACAGAATAATCGAATATCTGAACAAGAGGCAGATTTACAGGCTTTGGAAAGTACCATCAGTCAAGAAGGTAACTTCATGACACCAGACAAACTTCTGGAGTTACAAGAAAGAGCAAGGATTTTAGAACGGCAAGTTAGGCGTGCTAAAGAAGATATGAAAGACGCCATCACCATCAGAAATTCTCAGTTAGTTGATGATGTCCAAAATCAAATCAAAAGTGTTGTTGCTGAATATGCAGAAGTCAATGGTTATGATGCCATTTTGATCAATGCCATTTTATATGCCAATGAGAAAATAGACATCACTGATGAAATTTTACTGAAATTGCGTGCCGATTATTCATCAGGGGAATAAACGATTAAGGAGCCTCTGATGAATATAAGACACTTCTGGTTTGCAGCAATTTCCAGTATTAAGGCAGATGATTGCTTAGTTGGTTATTGCATCTTAAAATCATCTAACGCAAAGATTAGGAAGCGCTTAAAGCATGGCAGGGTTGGGATTAAAGAATCCATTTTCTATTTCATAACTTTCATCAATGCAAACAACCATGGATATCAAGTTAAGCTTTGAAGCTGAATATTTTAAATCCAGCAGAGGCATTTTCTATTTTTCAGAGACTCCTTAAATGAAAACTTTGGCAGAATTGGCAGCATTACAGCAGTTAACCTATCAGGGCAGTGGCGATGTTGAAATACATTCAGTAGGTACTTTAGAGCATGCCAGTAAAGATCAAATCAGTTTTCTGGCCAATTCGAGCTACACCAAGTATTTGAAAAACACCCAAGCAGGTGCGGTAATTATCAGTCAAGAAGTGGCCGGTCAATATAGTGGCAACGCTTTGATTGCTGAGGATCCATACCTTACTTTCGCTTATGTGGCACAACTATTTGAGTCTTTAAAGCAAAAGCCAAACCAAGAAAAAGCCAAGATTCATTCAAGTGCGGTCATTGAAATGCCTGAAACTTTAGATGAATCGGTAGCTATTGGGCCTTTGTCATTCATTGCTTCAGAGGTAAAAATTGGTGCAGGTACGGTGATTCAATCACATGTTTCAATTGGCCCAGGTGTTAACATTGGTGAAAATTGCCTGATTAAATCAGGAGCTAAAATTGAAGCTGGTTGCCATTTAGGTCATCGAGTTATTGTGCACCCTGGCGCCATCATTGGAGCAGATGGTTTTGGATTAGCCAGAGGTTCTGATGGTTGGGTTAAAATTCCGCAGACAGGTGTTGTGAGAGTTGGCGATGACTGCGAAATTGGTGCCAATACCACCATTGATCGCGGGGCTATAGAAGATACCATACTTGGAAATGATGTGAGATTAGATAATCAAATACAGATTGGTCACAATGTGATCATTGGTGACCACACTGTGATAGCTGGTTGTACCGCAATAGCTGGATCTGCAGTCATTGGTAAGAACTGCCTAATCGGTGGCGGTGCCGGTATAGTCGGGCATATCGAAATATGTGATGGAGTTGTGATTCAAGCGATGGCCTTGGTCACTCATTCAATTAAAAAACCCGGTTCTTATAGCTCGGTATCACCTCTACAGCCAACCAAACAATGGCAGAAAAATGCAGTAAGAACGAAACAACTTGATAAAATGGCCAGAAAAGTCAATCAATTGGAGAGAAAGTTAAATGACTGATCAACACAGCAATGTAAATATTGAAAAAATAATGGGCCTTATACCTCATCGATATCCTTTTTTGTTGGTTGACAGGGTTATTGAGTATCAACCAGGTGAATGGATTAAGGCTGTTAAAAATGTCACTTTTAATGAACCTCAATTTCAAGGCCATTTTCCTGATCATCCTGTGATGCCAGGTGTTATGCTGGTTGAAGGAATGGCTCAAGCTGCTGGTGTTCTAACTCAGTTGTCTCGTGATGGTCACGCGAATGATGCATTGTTTTATTTGGTCAAAGTGGACAATGCCAAATTCAGCCAAATTGTGGTACCCGGTGATCAATTAGAATATGAGTGCCATATTAAAAAAGTGATCAAAAACATGACCATGTATAGTTGTAAAGCAAGAGTTGCTGGAAAGGTGGTGGCCAAAGCTGATTTATTATGCGCTGAGAAAGTAAAATGATACACCCCACTGCCATCATTGATTCGACTGCTATAATCGGAGAAAACGTTTCTATTGGCCCTTATTGTATTGTTGAAGCGGATACCATGGTGGGTGATGATTGTGTTTTGAAGTCACATGTTTTGATTGCTAACCATACCACCATTGGCAAGGGCAACAAAATCTATTCATTTGCTTCTATTGGTGAAGACCCACAAGACAAGAAGTATGCTGATGAGCCTACACAATTAATCATAGGTGATAACAACACCATCCGTGAGTACGTCACCATTAATCGAGGTACGGTTGATGACAAAGGTATTACTTCAATTGGCAATGAAAATTGGATCATGGCTTATGTGCATATTGCCCATGATTGTGTCTTGGGCAATCACACCATTCTGGCAAACTGCAGTTCATTGGCAGGGCATGTGCATGTAGAGGACCATGTTATTCTCGGTGGTTTTACTAAGCTACACCAATTTTGTCGAGTTGGCCAACATGCTTTTTCGGCAATGGATTCGGGGTTTCAAAAAGATTTACCCCCTTTTGTAATGGCTCAAGGTAATCCTGCTAAACCTCGTGCTATTAATTTCGAAGGATTGAAACGCCGACAGTTCAGCAAGGAGCGTATCGCTGCCATTAAAACGGCTTATCGAATTCTGTACAAATCAGATTTAAAGTTAGATCAAGCGGTTGTTGAATTAGAGCAGATGTCGCAAAACTCAGATGATGTTAAAGTGATGTTGGAATTCATACAACAATCATCACGCAGTATCATTCGTTGATGTCATTAAGAGCTTTTAAAATAGCAGTGGTGGCTGGCGAAGCTTCCAGTGATATGTTGGGTGCTGCTTTGATAAAGGACTTGTTTGAGTTGAATCCGACTATAGAAATTATCGCTGTTGGTGGAAAAAAAATTGCATCAACTGCTGCAAAAACTATACAAGATAATGAGGTCTTCTCGGTAATGGGCTTAACTGAAGTGATTAAGTACTTACCGCGATTGGTGAAAGTAAAGAACCAAACTTTAAAAAAAATTATTGCCTTTAAACCTGATGTTTTTATTGGAATTGATTCCCCTGACTTAAACTTTTCGCTGGCCAAAAGCCTTAAAAAACATAAAATTCCAGTGATACATTATGTCAGTCCATCAGTTTGGGCATGGCGGCCCAACAGAATATATAAGATGCAAGGCTTTATAGATTATCTACTGACTTTGTTTCCATTTGAGCCAAACATATATAAACCCACTTCAATACAAGCGGTGTTTGTTGGGCATCCATTGGCCCAAAAAATACCCGTATCCATTAATAAAAATCTGGCTAAAGAACAAATAAATGTTGTCGAAAAAAAGGTTTTGGCTTTATTGCCAGGCAGCAGAAATCGTGAAATCAAAACCTTGTTACCAGTCTTTTTAGCTGCTTTAAAACGCATGAATCTAAATGATCAGTGGCTTATTATCAGTAGTAATGTCAATGCCGATAAAATCAAAATGGTTGATGCCATTGCAGCTGGCAGTGATGTGGAAATTAAATGGGTTGATGATGCAACAGATTTACTCAAAGCGGCTGATTTTGCTTTGCTGGGATCTGGTACTGTGGCTTTGGAAGCCATGTTATGTAAAACGCCTATGGTAGTGGCATATAAAATTTCACCCATAACGTGGTCGATTGTGAATTCCTTTAAAATGATGCAGCTACCATATTATTCTTTGCCGAATGTTCTCAATGGTGGTTTTATGGTACCAGAAGTGATGCAAAATGATTTAACCGCTGAACGTTTAAGTGAGGTGTGTACAGAGGTCATTAATCAATCGGATCAATCTGAGTTGATGGAGTCATTTGAAAAAATACATCAAACTTTATTACCCAATGAATCAAATCTTGCAGCTCAAAAAGTGATGAATTTTATGGAAACAAGATGTTGATTGCTGGTGTTGACGAAGCCGGCCGCGGGCCTTTAGCGGGTCCAGTTACGGCATCGGCTGTTATCCTCAGCGAACCGATTGTGGGACTGGATGATTCAAAGAAACTGTCTGAAGTAAAAAGATTGGCTTTGGCAGATAAGATTAAAACAGATGCACTGGCATGGAGTGTGGTCCATGTTTCAGTTGAAAAAATCGACCAAATTAATATATTTCAAGCCACCATGTTAAGCATGCAACTGGCAGTTGAAGAATTGTCTATAAAACCAGATAGAATTTTGGTTGATGGTAATAAAACACCGGATTTTGGCATTCAAGCTGATGCCATCATCGGTGGAGACGGCATCGAACCTGCCATCAGTGCAGCTTCAATTTTAGCCAAGTGTGCCCGGGATCAATTGATGGTCGCTATGCATCATGAATTTCCTCATTATGGTTTTGCTCAACACAAAGGCTATGGCACTCAAATGCATGTGAATGCGATCAGAGAGTATGGACCCTGCAAGCACCACCGTAAAACTTTTGCACCTGTGAAATATATGTTGCAGATTGATCTGTTGTGACTATGAGCCATTCATTTGTTCATTTAAATGTACATACGGAATTTGCGATTGTTGATTCAACCATCAGAATTCCTCAGTTGATTGCAAAGGTCAAATCCTTGAATATGCCAGCAGTGGCGATCACTGATATGAATAATGTTTTTGCGGCGATTAAATTTTTTAATGCAGCTAAAAAAGCAGGTATCAAACCCATCATTGGTGCGGATGTTTGGGTCTCAAACACAGAAGATCCCAATGATGTGTTCGAAATCACTTTGCTGTGTCAAAACCAAGAGGGTTATTTGAACCTCAGTCAGATCATTTCTCATGCGCAATACCACCGTAATAACCAGCATCAGCCTTGTGTCAGCACTGAATTTATCTTTAACCATCATGCCGGTTTGATTGTTTTGGCAGACAGTCTCCTCAGTGATGTGGGACAACAAATAATCAACCAAAAACTGGATGAGGCGGTTGAATTGATGTGTGGGTGGAAACAGGTGTTTGGTGATCGTTACTATATGGCTGTTGCTGAAATAAAGCGCGCCAATGAAGCAGCGATTAATTCGGCAGTCATTT
>CALDFB010000230.1 GCA_937942365.1 uncultured Marinicella sp.
AATCATTCAAATTTCGAACAACCACCCGTTATATTGATTCATGGCATTATGGGCAGTAAACTCAGAGATATCAATAGTTTGGAAGAAATTTGGTTTGGTAACTTAGCCAAACTATTATTTTCTAATTTTACTGCAGTCAAATTAGATATCAATCCAAAGACACTACTACCAAAAGACGATCATTTAGAGGCCTATGAAATAGCAGACCAAGCAGCTGGCACCAACTTTTATCGTGCCATCATAGAGACTCTACAACAATATGCAGCCTATAAAATCAGCACCCCTGGTTCCTTGGAGCCCAATGTAAAAAGAAAACTGTATTTATTTAATTATGATTGGCGTCAAGACAACCAAGTGAGCGCAAAAAAACTATCCCAATTCATTAACCAGATCAAACAAGACCATGTAGATCCTGACCTGAAATTTGACATCATTGCTCACTCCATGGGCGGATTAATTACACGATATTATTTACGCTATGGCGAAAACGATGTTTTAAACGACAATGATTTTCCACTCAACCTAGACGGTGCTAATAACATCCGTAAAGTGGTGTTATTAGGAACTCCAAACTTAGGCTCTGTGGGTGCTGTTAAATCATTCATTAAGGGGCTTAAAGTTGGCCTGAGAAATGTACCTACAGAAGTGTTAGCGACCATGCCCAGCGTATATCAACTATTTCCTCACAGCATCAATAAATGGATCATAGATATCAATGGCCGAAACATTGATATGGATGTCTTTGACATCGAAACATGGCAAAAATTTGAATGGTCAATTTTTAACCCAAAGGTCAGAAAACGCATCATTAAAAACCATAATCAAGGAGAACAGTATTTATCAGTTCTTGAAGCCTATTTTGAAAAACACATTGAACGGGCCAGACGGTTTGTTTGGTCTTTAACGATACCAGTTGATAATCCAGGTTATCGGTTGGTGGTGATGGGTGGAGATTGTGAATTGACACCAGCTCGTGTCCTGCTAGAGAATGATAGAGAAGGGAAGCCCATCTTACGACTTAAACCCAATTACATTAAAAATCCGCAACCAGGAGTGGATTATGATGCTTTGATGTTAGAATCAGGAGATGGTACAGTAACCAAAGCCTCACTGCTGGCTCGAGATGCTCTGGACCCAACCATTCCTCGCCATAAATACAGTTATTTTCCGATCGACTATCCGTATTTTTTGTGTGAACCGCACTCTACATTAACTTCTAATATCAATTTCCAAGACAATCTGTTGAATATTTTACTCAGTCGTTGATATAGAAATACCTTTAGTTACTCAAAAGCTGCCACATCAAAATCCAGACACTGGGTATCCATTTGCGCGAGTAAATTTAACTGAGTTTTGATTGTTGGTAGTTCATAGCTCATAAAATAAGCACATGTTTTAAGCTTTCCCTCATAAAACATTCGGTCTGTGTTTAACTTATCTTGAGTTAATATCTGATCAGCTATTTGCGCCTGATTGAGCCACATCCAAGCCACCACCACATGACCAAAAGCATCCAGGTAAAGTGTGGCATTGGCCAAATAAGCGTCAATGCCTTTTCTGGGAATTTGTTGTTGCATGACCAAAGTGGTCTTTGACAATCGATTCAAATATTTTTCTAAAATATGGGCATATTCTGCCACCTTTTCTGACTGTCGTGCTGCAATAATACTTTGTTGGATTTCTTTAAAAAGTAACTTCGCAGATGCACCATCATGCTGAGTAACTTTACGTCCCAATAAATCCAAACCTTGGATGCCTTTGGTACCCTCATGAATGTGATTCAAACGATTGTCACGATAAAAACGTTCAACCGGGTAATCTCTGGTATAACCATAGCCGCCATGGACTTGAATGGCTTGCTCATTAGCACGCAAACCAAATTCAGCAGGCCATGATTTAGCGATCGGTGTCAGAATATCAAGCAACAGACTGTATTTTTGTGCATCATTTTCATCACCTGCCTGCTTAGCAATGCGTTGTAAATCGATTAATTTAGCACAATATAAGCCCAATGCCAAACCACCTTCTGCGTAGCTCTTTTGTTGTAAAAGCATCCGTTTCACATCACTGTGATTAATAATAGGTACCATTGGAGAATCGGTATTCTTCTGCACTGCATTTCTGCCTTGTTTGCGCTCCTTGGCATATGCTAAAGCATGCAAATACCCGGTATATGCCAATGATGTTGCGCCCAAGCCCACGCCAATTCTCGCTTCATTCATCATATGAAACATGTATTTAAGCCCATGACCAGCTTCTCCAACTAAATAGCCGATTGCCCCACTTTTTTCTCCAAAGTTTAAGACGGTATTAACTGTCCCGCGGTAACCCATTTTATGGTTTAATCCGGCTAAGACCACATCATTCCTATCCCCTAGACTACCATCTTCATTAACAAGGAATTTTGGCACAACAAATAAAGAAATTCCTTTGACACCGACTTGGCCACCCGGGATTTTTGCTAACACCAAATGAATGATATTCTCGCTCATCTCATGTTCACCCCCTGATATCCACATTTTGTTTCCAGAGATTACATAGGTGCCATCTGTTTGTCGGAGTGCTTGGGTTTTAAGGTCAGCCAAAGATGAGCCAGCTTGCGTTTCTGATAAACACATGGTTCCAAAATAGCGCCCTTCAATCAATGGCTTTAAGAATAAACGCTGTTGGTCTGCAGAACCATAAACACTCAATAAATTAGCGGCACCAACAGATAACATAGGGTAAGCTGCTGTGGACACATTGGCTGCAGCAAAGATAAAAGCCATGGCTTGGGTGATGGTATAAGGTAACTGCATACCACCGAATTTATAATCGAATGAAGCCGCTGGTAAACCTGAATCAACATAGGCATCTAAAGCATGTTTTACTTCATCCAAGATTTCAACTCGACCACCTTCAAATTCAGGTTCTCTTGCATCAATCATAGCCGCATGAGGCTGAAAAAACGTTTCAGCCATACGATCAACCAAGTCAATTAGCTGTTCAAATACCTCAATAGAATGATCCTGGTACCTCGATGATTCACATAGCCTCTCAACATTGAGCACTTCATACAGCTGGAACGATAAATCACGGCGATTGTAAATATGAGGCATATGGGATAAATTCGATTCAATGAGTATGACATTGTAATGGATTACAAACCCGGTCAGTATGAAAAAATCTTGGCTTTAGCCATTCAAGTAATAAGCAAATTGCTCACAAGTTACGGTCTTGGCATGTGCTCTTCTTAATAAACGAATGGAACCCTCTGTCAGGCCTTCTTCATCTAATTTGGATTCTATGTGTTGAGCTAAATGTGCTTCACCCATATTCAATAAATCAATGGCGGCTTTCTGGTTAGCTTCAAAGGTATGAATAAACTCCATGTAGCTTTTGTGAATAGGTGCTGATGCAGTGCTGCGCTCTTCATATTTTCCACCATATTTAGCAATTTTTTCCTGAAATTCATTGACTAAATATTTCCTGTTGGTTTGGCGGCTTTTTAATTCAGCTTGAAGGAATTGGCTATCATTTGCAACGGCCTCACACATTTGAATACCTTTACAGCTGTCTATCAGTGTTTGGGTGACACCACTTAAAACCTCAATATTCTTTTCAATAGTCATGTTCTTTTACTCCCCTAAAATAAACAATCATGGCTATATATTATGGACATACCCAGTTAAGTAAATGTGAAAACCAGGCTATATTTTTCATAACCGAATTTTAACTTTTCTTGTTTGAACAGCAAATTTGAAGAACCAATAAATAAAATGCAAAGAATCGATTTTTCAGCAATTATTAATACCAGTCCAGCAATCGCAGTTGCCAAACATCGAGGCCTGAGTGTATGATGTTTCATATAAAAACCCTTACTTTTGCAATTTATAGAAGGATGATTACCACCAACACAAAAGACTCATTATTTTGAATAACAGTTATGATATAAAACACATTTGTATAGATTTTAATGATTTTAAAATCTCATCAAACGGAGTGGAACTCAGTATTGATCACAAAGCAGTTGAAGTCATGAAGTTGTTGATCCAACACGCCGACGAAACTGTCAACAGTAACGACATCATGGATCAAATTTGGCATGATAAACCCAGTTCTCCTGAGGTTATACCAGCAGCCGTAGCCCGTTTGAGAAAAATGTTTAAAAAAGCGGGCATCAGTGAGGACATCATTGTCACCGTTCATAAAGTGGGCTATCGCTATGAACCCATTGAAGAGGTACCAATTGATTACACAGTTGGTAAAAAGAAAAAATCATTCCACAATCTTGCCATATTTCTGTTGCTCCTCAGCGGTCTTCTGGTTAGTTTAGGGTTGAACATAAAAAATCATATGGCCAAATCTGACGGTAACAGTTTAAGTCAAGTAGAAGCTGCCAAAAGAAACCAAGAATCTGCCTCAGATGTCACACAAATTTACATCATCAGACACACAGAAAAAACCGATGACACCGCCGAAAACCCCGATATATCAACCGCTGGAATTGAACGCGCTAAGTATTGGAAAAAAGTACTACAACACATTGAATTTGATCAAGTTTTTACCACTGAATTTAAACGAAATATACAAACTGCTAACCTGATAATCGATGACAGACCTATCAAACCTAAAATTTATTACCCGATGTCATTTGATGTATTGAGATTCATCAACTTAATCAAGGGTCAGAAAGTGCTGATTGTAGGTCACAGCAACACCATACCAGATATGGTTAACCGCTTGATTGATGAATCCAAATACCCTCCCATGAGCCATAAAAACTATAACATCATGTACGTTGTTAATATCAATAAGAATGGAGATACCAGCTCCAGCATGTTGCACATAGAAAAACCCTAAGGCAATTTAATTTCATAATAAATAAAACGTAGTGAAAAATAATATCATTCTGTAAATTAAATAAATCCAATAGATAGAAATAACAAACAAAAACGTCTTTAAAATATTAAGTTTCAAATCACCTCTATACACTTTTCGACAAGCCAAAAAAAAGTATATAGCAATCACCGTGAACAAAATAGCCGAATAAATCAACTCAAATGCCATGTCTTCTATGTGTAGTGAAAAGGCCAGAAGCAACCACAATATAATCTTTGAAATCAATGGAGGCACCAAAGCTTGAATGATTAGAATAAAGGAAAATAAATGAGTTGCAAAAACCAAGCTACCAATCACTGGATATTCTTGCCTTGGATACAGAGCCCATACCACCAAAGCAAACATGGGTACCATCAACATGACCAATGATTTTGCTTGTGTTTCCACCATTGTGTTGAATCTTTGGGTATACGAATCTTCTGACTCTGCTGAACTTGCCAACTGCTCCACCACCATGTGATTGGCTAAATTTTGATGAATAAAATTAGTTGAATGGGTATGAAAATATAAATCAGTGGTAAAAGAAGAATGCCCTCTGTACGCAGCCACTAAAAAAAACATTATATTAATAAGCAATAACAGTTGGAATGGAGATAAGCGAAGTTTTCGTTTCCCAGATATATAGTCAAGGGTTAATTGGCCTGGTTTACTGACTAACAACCACATTGACCCTAAAAATTTACCATCAAGCTCTGTTGCTGAGCTGAACACTTCTTTAGAAACATGATTCAGGCTCAATTTTTTCTGATCAAATTGTTGCTCACCACAGCGATGACAAAATGATCCCAGCATATCAGCCTGACAACTGGGACATTGAGTTTTAGAGTCAGTCAAAACGAATTATTTGCCTAGTTGTGATTTCACCCAAGCATTGACTTTTTCTTCCAGTATAGCCATGGGGACTGCGCCACCTAACAACACCAAATCATGAAAAGCCTTGATATCAAAACTTTCTCCTAGAGATTTCTTGGCCACATCACGCAATTCAACCATCTTGATCATACCCAGCTTGTATCCCAGCGCCTGTCCAGGCCAAACCATATAACGCTCAATTTCGGCCACCACATCAGAGTCAACTGTACCTGTGGTTTCTGCCATGTATTTAATCGCTTCTTCCCTGCTCCATTTTTTATGATGCAATCCAGTATCAACAACCAATCTGACAGCCCTGAATAATTCAGCTTTAAGGCGACCCAAATCACCATATGGGTCGCCTTCATACATACCCATTTCTTTAGCCACCAATTCAGAGTACAAAGCCCAACCCTCTACATAAGCGTTATAAGGTGCGATCCTGCGAACCATGGGTAAACTTTCTTGTGCCAAATTCAATGCCACTTGCCAATGGTGGCCTGGGTTGGCTTCATGATAGGTTAAAGTTTTTAAATCAAATTTCGCATTGGCTTTGATGTCACGAAGGTTGATCCAATATATTCCTGGTTGCGAACCATCTATCTTAGGGGAGGAGTACATACCTCCTGGTGCTGATGCCTCACGAGCTTTAGGAAACGCCCGAACCTCAACATCATAAGGTGGTTTGGTACCAAATAATTCAGGCATACGTACATTAATTTCAGCAATATAACCATTCAAATCAGCCAATAACTCTGCTCTACCGGCCTCAGAATCTTCATACAAGAATTGAGGGTCATCATTAATCTTAAGCATGCGCTCACCAACTGTTCCCTGCGTGTGACCATTGGCTATCAAAATAGCATTCATCTCAGCAGAAATTCGCTGTACTTCATCCAAACCCAGTTGATGAATTTGCTCCGGACTCAAGTCAGTATCGCCCAACATTTTCACTGCATCGGCATAATAAGCACCTCCATTAGGCTGTGCCCAAATACCAGATTCAGTAGTGGCTCGGTCCATCAATTGTTTTTGTGAATCAATCAATAAACGATAGCCAGCATAAATGTCATTATCAATATGCGCTGCTGCTTGTTGGCACAAAGCCCTTTTTTCAGACTCCTCCAGCCCATCCAGTAACTTCACTTGCTTCTCAAATGCCAAATACAAAGGGTGTTCAATGGCTTTGGGCTCAATAAATGCTTCTAGCGTTGCCACCGTTTTCTCTAAAATCACCTTAGGTGCAACCCAACCTGACTCCACATCGGCCGATAATTTAGCCATCACACCCTGAAGAAAAGCATCAAAACCATCTAATCTGGCTAAATAGTCCTCAGCATCTTGTCGCGAATGGATTTTATGGTTATTGACCATGGCATTGGGTACATCAATCAACGGTCCATTAATTTGATTAACAATAAAAGGCGATAAACCCATCCACAAATCAATATAACCATGACTGAAATTTTCATTACCAGAAAAATAACGGTTTAAATTTCGCATCACCATTTGGTTGTCTTTTTCGGTTTCATCTGCAGCCTCATGGTTATCCAGCTGTTGGGTAATCTGCCGAAGTTGTTGACGTAATTTAGCCTCCGATGCAGGTGAGTAATCATCTAAACGATCACTGTACTTTCCACCGGCTAAGCGATCATCAACACCCAATACAGTAGCGTAATGCGGCCGCGCTTGAAACAAGGCAATCGCACTTTGGTCAAAATTGGCTTGTAAAGGACTGGTATCAGGCACTTTGGGCGTTTCAGATTCCACCATATCTGGTGTTTTCACCTCAACTTCAGACACTCGATCATCAGCCTTATCTTGACACCCCATTAACATAAACGAGCACAGCGAACTCAACAGCCATAAATTTTTCTTCATCGACATAAAACCCTCATTTAACAAGTCTCCTATCTTACTGCTGTCCACCATGAAATTCACGGGATATATATTATTCTGTCAGTTAGTGGGCCTATATTTATGACACTAAGTCATGAACTATTTGGCTTTCTTTTCTTATTTGTCTTTTGAGCTATCTCATCAGTCTTTTAGGTTTTTTGATACATTAAACACAAGGATGAGCCGCATCTTGATGGTCCAAAATAAACAGTACTGTTCCTAAATCAAAACAACTCCAGGGTTTGGCATCCATAACAAATACATCTTTTACTTCAGCTAACAACACACTCCCTGATTCTTGGTCAAATAAACTGGCTGAAAAATAAACTGAATCATCAAAAAGTTGGTACTTCATTGTTTTAGAATCTAACATAAAGGCCAACATTAATACCATCGGCAACTAGGCTATTGGTTCAAAAATCGAACTTCTACTTTCCCAATTAATTATATTCATTTCTTAATTATTGATTACGCCCTTTAAATTTCATTTAACCACACACGTTATTCCATTGATGCTTAAGCTAGCTGCAGAATGCTTAACACAAGGATGTATCAATTCAATTTAAAATCAACTTAATCGCATCACCTTCAATAAATCAATCTGGCTCAAAACCATCAAAAAAAATCAGATCATTAAAATTAACCTCAACAGTGAGCGTAGCTGATTCGTCATCCGCGCTTGCATTACTCCAACGAATCCTTTGCGAACTGCTTGGATCAAGACGTGGAGAAGAGAAGAAAAGCGTTTGCGAAACTGTATCTGAAGCTGGAACTGCAACAACAACACTCCCTCCAGGAGCTAAGGTAGACAAGTCTCCGCCACAACCCTGGGGCGTACACACACCAACTTTATAGGGGCAGTATGCTACACCAGTGTTTTTCACAGTAACCTCTATGTAGTTCGTATCCAACCGCTCCACTGCTGTCGCGGTAAACTTGTACCCCATCATTTGCGATGCCAAAAGTAGCGTCGAAGCAGAGATGTTATTGTTGGTATATGCTGGTGAGCCTAAGGTGTAATTTAAACCAATACGTTCAGCCTGATCTCTCAGTGTCTCACCATTACCGCAATCATTAGGCGGTGTGGTCCAAGAACCATTGCTGTTACATCCTGGCCAAAAAACCTCACCACCCCACCCATGCTGCTTATGCAACATCAGCTGTTTAGCAGGCGCTGTACCCTGTCGCCAATTATTAGCACCATTGTGGTTAGCCGTAAGTAAACTGTCATCAAAAAAACCAAAACGTAAGCCATCAAGCGACGTGTCACTCGAACTAAAAAAACCATGAGACTGGGCTGAATCAAGTGACAGAGCAGTCAGTAAATCAGATGAGGTTTCTCCAAAACCGTTAACAAAATGTTCAACCATGGTTTTTTGGAATGCAAATGAAGGAAAACTAGCTGCCGTGTAAGAACCGCCATCAAGATGGTGCTCACCCCATAACCCAGCCAAACCCATTTGAATGTAGGCCACCCGTTGGTCGTTTTTGTACCGCAAAGCAAACGCATCAATGAACTTTAGAATACATGTCTGAACGTTTGCAGTGGACCAGTCAGGATTGTTGTATACAGTCCCTTCATAGATAAAATCGTTGGTAATGAGATCACTGGGTGCATAATTCTCTTGACCATAGCCTGGCCCAAATACAACCGGCCGCAAAATTCCCTGATGGCCACGGGCATCAACAGTCGTCAGAAAATCATCTACAGAGGTCCAGTCAAAGCCCCCTGAACAAAGAGGTAAAACATCACTGAGACCAATAAAAGCCCATTCCATAGAAAGTACTTCAGTATTGCCAGCAGTTTCCCATGCAACACCACCCGTAAAAGGGTTCACATAACCGTGATTCTCAAAAACTAGTTCCGAAGCTTCACCATTATCAATAATGAAACCTAACATCATGACAAAGAAAAAAACTTGGCTAAGCATTTGATTAACTGGTCGCATAAAATACACTCACACTTTATTTAAGGTTAAATTTTAATATAAAACATAATTGAAAATTGTTGATACCCTCACATTCTATATGAAAACAAAGCTTTTTCAGAACTATACCTATCACTTTTGATCAGATCAATGATTTCTGCATCATTACGTCATGAGATCATTCATCGATTAAGTGAACTTAATAACATAACAACAGTCCACTTAATCACTTCAATAATTATATTGCGAGATGAAAGTACTGTTATTTTTATGTGTTATTTTGATTGGCTTAGGTCAAGCTGAAAGTAAATGCCGGTCAGGACAATTAACTGTGCAACCTAAAGAAAATGAATTACAACCCAATTCATGTTTGATGATTGAAGGCTATGGAACCCAACAAAAATTTATTGAATCATTAGCTGATGATATGCCCTTCTTCTTAGAATCAGACTCAGGTGAACAAATTGAATTAAACTTAATAAACTACAATCAAGGTGGTTTTAGAATCAATCAAAGCATCTTACAACCAAAGAAAAGCCTGGTCCCCGGAAATCAATATACACTTGTATTTAAAAATCCAACCAGTCCGGAATCAATCCCTCAGTCATTGAACCCAGAGGAAACCACTCGCTCTTGGATGGTTCAAACAGACACACCTTCCACACCAATTAAATTAATGATTGAGCCCAAATTCATTCAAGCCAAAACCCAGTTTTTCGGCTGTGGTCCTGCAGCCAATGCTGAATTTGAATTCATTACTGACAGCAATACTCCCACTTTAGTGAAAACTGAAGTGATGGACATCACTGATGGCACAACCCAACGATATTTCATTAAAACCACACACAAAAACACCTTGGAAATAGGTCATGGCATGTGTTCAGGTGCTTTTAGCTATAAACCCAAGCACGAATACCAAGCCAGATTCAGCATCATGAATGACTGCAACACCCAAAAGGACAATTGGACAGATTGGGTTGAATTTGAAAATCCGTTTCAAGATTTCGAATAGCTTCAAATCAAACCATAAAATGGTCGCCTACTAAATAGTTTTTTTTAATCCATCCGTATAATGTTGAATCCATTCATCTTTAAGTTACCAGCGGTCCTATGCTTACAACTACCTTTTGGGTTTAATGCAGTTAAAACTTGCGGTAGAAAGTACCGCAAACCATCATTTTATTAATCCAACCTCAAATAGAAGCTGTCCTGGCTCCAAGGACAATGGACAAATCAGAAAGAGCCCCAATTTGGAACTTATGAATCTACTGGATTTAACCAATAAAGAAGCCTTACAAACGATTCAACAAAATCATAAACTCTTTACCTGGCCAGATCGCATCTTTACATCCTTTCACAGTACAAGGCCTTTCAGAAAACCACACATTCTGGCGATAACCCAATAAATCACGCACTTGCACACCATGCAAGTGCCACTTCAGCTCTTGAATCACTTGATTCATAGAACCCTGCACCGAACGATTCGTATCGGTATCAAAACTCAATCGATGGATCAGCGCATAAGCC
>CALDFB010000231.1 GCA_937942365.1 uncultured Marinicella sp.
TTTCAACTTCATCTTTAACTTCATTAACTTCTTGTAAATTAATCAACACACGATTGGGGAAATAAATTTCTGTCTGTTGTGAATTAATTTCTCCCAAGCTGGAGGAAAAAACCCAATCTCCATCAACATCATGTAGCTGTATATGAGGGTGTTGAATAACTGTTTTCTCTGAATCAGCATAGTGAGTTACCACTGGCGATTTGATGGTAGTCACGACTTGGCCAGATTCATCAGTTGTTTGAATGGTCACACCTGTTAAGGCATAACCTTTGGTAAATGGTTTAAATTTTTCACCAATTTCATCATTGAAGTATGTTTCAAATACCGCATAACTTAAAATTGCCAGTAGGCTAAATAACAGCAATTGTTTTGGTCTGTGCGCGTCAATCATTATTGATTGTTATCATCTACAGTAAAATCATGGCTTAATTCTTGAGCCTTCATGATCAAATCACAAACATCACGACCAGCACCCATACCACCACATTTATCTAACACCAAAACAGCGCCTGCCTTCACTTCTTCATGCGCATCTTTAACAGCCACTGACAATGAACAACGTCGCATGATTGGTAAGTCAATGATGTCATCACCAACAAATGCCACTTCTTGATCAGAGATATTCAAGGCTAATTTAAGGTTTTCATAGGTATCTAACTTATTCATTCTACCTTGATAGACATGGTTAACACCTAAAGATTTCATCCGATCTGCAACAATGACCGAAGTTCTGCCCGTAATAACCGCTACATCAATGCCTTTTTTAACCAAAATTGAAATGCCTAAACCATCTTTTACATTGAATTTTTTAATTTCTCGACCATCATCTGTAAAATACAAACCACCATCAGTTAAAACGCCATCAACATCAAATATAACCAATTTAATCTGCCTGGCAATGTTCATTATTTCATCACTGTATTCCATCAAACCACCCCTGCTCTGAGTAAATCATGAATATTTAAGGCACCCACCAGTTTTGATTCATCATCAATCACCAATAAAGCGTGAATTTGGTGTGTCTCCATTATCTGTGCCGCTTCAACGGCCATTTTATCCTGTTTAATCATAACTGGATTCAAAGTTGCTAGTTCACCAATCGGCTTTTCCTTGAACTGATCAAACTGATTGAGTGTCCGCCTTAAATCACCGTCAGTAAAAACCCCAATGACTTGATTACCATTTCTCGTAACTGCAGTCATGCCTAAACCTTTACTGTTCATTTCGACCAAAGCCTCACTGAAACTTGCGAGCTCATCTACCTGAGGTATTTCAGCACCTTTACGCATGACGCCATCAATACCCAACAACAGTTTTTTACCCAATGATCCTGCTGGGTGAGACCTAGCAAAGTCTTCTTTGGTGAAACCACGAAGCTCTAACAAAGTCACAGCCAAGGCATCACCCATAACTAAAGTAGCAGTCGTACTGGCAGTAGGCGCCAAGCCCAACGGACAAGCTTCTTCGCTGACTGAAACATCCAAGTGGACATCTGAGTTTTGTGCCAATGTAGACTTGGGCTTGCCAGTCAATGATATCAACGGTGCACCCATACGCTTAATCACCGGCAAAATGGTTAACACCTCTTCTGTCTCTCCTGAGTTAGAAATGGCCAACACAACATCACCCGTTGTTATCATTCCTAAATCACCATGACTGGCTTCACCTGGATGAACAAAAAACGCCGGCGTTCCAGTCGATGCCAACGTGGCAGAAATTTTGTTGCCGATGTGACCAGATTTACCCATCCCTATGACTACCACATGTCCTTGGCAAGCCATAATCGTTTGAATCGCTGCAATAAATTCATCACCTAAGCGGTCACGTAAGGAGTTCAAGCCTGCCAATTCTATATCGAATACCGTAGTTGCCAATTTCAAAATATCTGGATTGTTCAGTTGATTCATATACCCCCGCTAAAAGAAACCCACACCATATATGATACATACATCACCAATAACACCACACCAATTATTCTAGATATAAAACGATCTTTAAGAACAAAATATACTGATGCTAAAAATAAAAAAACAGTCAATATAAGCATGTAGAAGTAGTCATACTTAATGAAGTGCATGCTTAACTTATATTCACTGATCAAACCAGAGATCCCAATCACACCCAATAAATTAAACATGTTAGAACCGACAATATTACCAATGGCTAAATCGTGTTCTTTCTTCATGGCACTGGCAATGGTAGCAGCCAGTTCTGGCAGAGAGGTGCCCAATGCAACTATGGTTAATCCAATCACCATGTCTGAAACACCAAAGTGTAAGGCAATATCTGTTGCACCATTCACCATAACTTTTGAAGCGATGGGTAACATTATGGTACCCATGATTAAATATATAACAGCCCGTTTTAAGCTGATATCCAAATCAAACTCAGCTTCTAATTCATCACTGAACTCATCATGATCTGTTTTCAAACCTATATAAAGCAGAAACCCTGTAACCACGAACATGCCTACAATCAATATTACACCATCAGCAAAAGAGAGGGTTAAATCTATCAAAAGGAAAAGCACCAAAACAGTCACCAGTAGTAAGATCGGCATTTCTCGCTTCACAGTTTGTGACTTGATACTCATAGGCACAATAATTAGCCCCACCCCCAGGACCAAAGCAATATTGGTGATATTAGAGCCCACAGCATTGCCTAAAGCCAGCCCAGACTGGCCTTGAAAAGAAGCAATGGCTGAAACCACCATTTCTGGTGCAGAAGTTCCAAACCCAACAATGATTAACCCAACCAGCATGGTAGAAACACCCATGTGTTTTGCGGTAGAAGCAGCGCCTAAGACAAACTTGTCAGCAGCATAGATCAGCAAACCAAGGCCGAACACTAAATACAGTGATGAATAAAACATAGCGGTAATTTTTCCTTAGGAAGGTATTTGTATTAACAAGTGTCGCTGAAAAACAGCCCTTAAAAGGGCCTGCAAAGCGATTAGAACACACCCACCTAAGCTATCATGACAATATATCAACTTTGTGTAACAACCTGTTTCTTCACAATGCCTTGATTTGATAAGCTTTTTAAATTGATTCATTTTTTTAAATTTGGGCCTCTTAATAACAGTTGATTGTAATTAATTAACCACAACCACTTTATAATTTCTCTATTTTACAAGATAATGCCCGCTCAACAACAAACAATTACGTTTCATGCACCCCAAAGAAGTTAAAAAATTACTATCGACACACATCAACTGCGAACATATTGAAGTTTTAGGTGAAGATCAAAGACATTACGAGGCTTTGCTAGTCAGTAAAGAGTTTGAAGGATTAATGAAAATAAAAAGACACAGGTTGATATATCAAGCCTTAGGCGATCATATGATATCAGACATTCATGCTTTAAGTATCAATGCCTATACGCCTTCAGAATATCAACAACTTTCAACTAAATAATCAACAGGACATCAGCATGAACCAAATCACCATCAAAGGCGGACACCCCATTAAAGGCAGCATTGAAGCCTCCGGTGCTAAAAATGCAGTTTTACCCATATTAGCGGCCACAATTGTTGGCCAAGGAGAGTCACACATCAGTCGTGTACCGCATTTGCATGATGTCACTACCATGAATGAACTGTTGGCACATATGGGCGCACAGTTGACAGTTGACCATCATGCCGATATCAGCATTTGTACCGACAACCTAAAAAACCAGACAGCTCCTTATGAGACGGTTAAAACCATGCGTGCTTCTATCCTGGCGCTTGGGCCACTGGTGGCCAGATATGGCCGTGCCAAAGTATCATTACCAGGAGGTTGTGCCATTGGAGCCAGGCCAGTTGATTTGCATATCAAAGGTTTACAAGCCATGGGTGCAAAAATAAAAGTCGAAGATGGCTACATTCTGGCCTCCTGTGACAGATTACATGGTAATAGAATCGTTATGGATAAAGTCACAGTGACTGGCACTGAAAACATACTCATTGCGGCCACTTTGGCTCAAGGTGAAACACTCATAGAAAATGCCGCGATTGAACCTGAGGTGGTTGATCTTGCCAAATATTTAAAAGCCATGGGCGCAGACATTAAAGGTGAAGGCACGTCTAAAATTTACATTCAAGGTAAAGACCAACTACAAGGTACACACCATGCGGTGATGCCTGATCGCATTGAAATAGGTACCTTTTTAGTAGCCGCTGCTATCACAGGTGGCTCTATCACAATCAACAACAGCTGTAATGATGACTTAGATGCGGTCTATGATAAATTAACTGAGTCGGGAGCCATAATCAGCACCACTGAAAACAGCGTAAGTTTAAATATGCATGGCAAACGCCCAAACCCTGTTGATATCCGAACAGCACCTCACCCAGCTTTTCCGACTGATATGCAAGCCCAATTCTGTGCTTTAAACTCAATTGCTGATGGATCTAGCCACATCACCGAAACATTATTTGAAAATCGATTTATGCATGTTGAAGAATTGAATCGCATGGGTGCCAACATTCATGTTGAAGGCAATCAAGCCATCATCAAAGGTGTTGAACAACTCAGTGGCGCACCAGTGACCGCGACCGATTTACGTGCCTCTGCTTCTCTGGTCTTGGCTGGTTTGGCAGCCAATGGTTCAACTGCTGTACATGACATTCATTATATTGATCGTGGTTATGAATCAATTGAAGAAAAACTGAATCAATTGGGTGCCAAAATCGTCAGAAGTTAAGGCAACCTGGTTCAATCTGGGATTCAACTGCCGCACACTGAGCGAAGCCGAAGTGAGCGGAATCGAAGTGAGCGGAGCCGAAGCGAGTGCAGTTGAGTTCAAAATAAACAAAGATTAACCATTTATCAGTCTAAAAGCTATCGTGTTTTTTTAGAATACTTTAAATTCCTCCCATGATTTTTTCATATTTAACTCAAAACCCAGAATAAATTTGAGTTATGATAAGTTTTTTTTCTGATCTAAGTCTGCTGAATCAATATGCTAAAAAACGCATTTTATATCACCTTAATCACATTAATATCATGGGGTAGTTATCGAATAAGTTATCCTAGCAACACCCCTCATAATTTATTTCATGAAGGCATTTTCATGGAAAATATCATTCAACATGTAGATCAAATTACTTCAGGGCCAAGAGCTGTGGGAGATTTTTATCATACTGATGTACAAAGGTATCTTGTTGCCCAATTAAACTCAATGGATTGGAAAACAACCATCCAAAAAAGTACTGCTTTTAACCCTAGAAATAGAACGGCAGCTCCGATCAGAAACATCATTGCTAAAAAAGCAGGAAGTCACCCCAACAACAAAGATTTGTTGGTCATGGCTCATTATGATGCAGCAAAATTTTCAGGAACCGGCGCTGGAGATGATGCCAGCGGATTGGCTGTCATCTTAGAGGTTTTTAACGCTTTTTATAAAACTAAAAAGTCACATATCAATGACATCATTGTGTTATTCACTGATGCTGAAGAAATCGGTTTATTGGGCGCTCATGCATTTATCAATGAGCAACTTAAAAACCACGACATTGGTTTAATCATTAATTTAGAAGCACGTGGCAGCAGTGGGCCAGTCATGATGTGGCCAGAAACTGTTGAAGGAAATAGTGCCATGATTGAAGCATTTGCTGAAACAGATGTTCCTTTACCTGTAACCACATCATTGCATTATGAAATATATAAAAGACTGCCCAACAACACTGACTTAAGTCCGTTCAATCAAACAGCAAAAATCAATGGATTTAATTTGGCGTTTATTGATAATCACTTTAACTACCATACCAGGTTAGACAACCTTGACAACTTATCCATAGACACCCTTGCCCACCAGGCAATTCAGTTACAAAGTATGTTAATCCATTTCTCTGATGCTGATCTAAGTCAAATGCATTCAAACAAATCGATGGTATATTTTTCTTTGCCTATGATTGGCTTAATAAGTTACCCCAACTGGTTGAACTGGGTATTGATGGTATTCATTGGTATTTTATTCATCATCCAAATATTGCATCTAAAAAACCAAAATAAATCATCTTTATCAACTTGGGCCAAAGCATCGTTACCGTTGATAATTGCCAGCATATTTGCCTATGGGTGGTGTTGGTTGGTACTTTTTATAATCTATTCTTTATTTCCTGAGTTCAAAGACATTTTGCAGGGGTTTCCATACCACGGTCACACCATTATTTTCACATTACTGATCAGTGCTGCAATTATTGCCAATTTCGTTTTTGGGTGGTTCAATCGCCACAATGAAACCAAACAATCCAACCAATCCTCTTTTAATATATTGGTGTGGCTAGTGTGTTTGATGCCGTTAACTTATTTGATGCCAGGTGCTGGCTTACTACTTTGGCCAATTGTTTTTTCATTGTTTTTACTTGCTATCAATATCTATTCAACAAAATTACAAGAGCAATTTGCACCTATATTTGCTGTATTAAGTTTTATCTTGTTAGGAAATTTACTCATCAATTTACCCATAGCCTTAGGTGTAAAGGCATTACCAGTAATTGCTGTATTTTTAGTATGGATATTGGCCTTATTCATACCAATCATCAGTCCAGTCAAAAAACCATACCATGCAATGATATTCCTGACATTACCATTGGGTTATCTGTTTTTCACACTTTTAAAAAATGACACTATCAGCAACAAAGAACCACACCCTACCAGTCTGTCTTATTTATATGATGCTGATAAACAACAGGGATACTATTATGATTTTGATGTTATTCATTCAGGTTGGTCTGATGATTTATTTGTACATTCAAGCAACAAACATAATAACGAGTCATTTTGGAACACATACAGAAAACCAACACGGCACATAACTGATGTAGAACCTGCAATTCCTGTAAACACCATTGAAATCAAAGCTTCCAAACCTTTGAAACAAATCCCTAACCATGTGATAGATTTAACCTTTACTGCAAACAGCAAAACGGAGATACTAGAAATATATACCAATCAAGATCTGACTATTCATAAATTAAGTCTGGAAGGCAGAAACGCGATTTTGACAGAGCCATTAACATTAAAACCTGGCCAACGGATACTACAATATTACTTTGATGGCAAAAAAAGTATCAATTTACAAATAGAAACCAACCATGGGCAAAACTTAGATTGGCAAGTTCAAAGCCACAGTCTAGACTTACTGAAGCGTCCTGAATTCAAAATACCTAAAAGACCCGAGCATCAAATACCCAAACCTTTTATTATTTCTGACAATGTAATATCTGTCCAATCATTTACGTTTGGCCTTGATCAATAAAGGCCGTTTATCGTTCACATCATTAAGCCTAGGATTATTGTTGTTATCAAGAATTAAATAAAAAAAATCATCATCAACAGCTAAACCCTCAGCATGTCCAAATCGCATGTCCTGATATGCATATGCAGGGTCTTTAACAATGTGTTCATATGACCAAGCCTGACCTTCTTGGTATATGCCTTGTCCATCTTTAATTAATTCATGGATCACATAAGCATTCCTATGTAATGCATAAATAGTTTCATTGTGATAAAACAATCCGGCCAAGTCAGGTTTACGTGTTTCAGCCAAGGGGTATTTACTGTCGTCAAAAACCTGGTTGGTTTGTTTGACAATAGTTTTAAAATCTTGATCAAAAGTCACTTCTACCAATCCTCTGGGTTGTCTTTCAACTGAAAGCAGAAAAGTTTGATTTCCTAAATAAATAGCAGCCTCCATACCTGCATTATAAAGTTGGAACAAACCAGCCTTAAATGCATCTGCATACACGCCACCGAGTTCTGGAACCCAAGCCAACTGCTGGTCTTTCACACTGATTAATTTATGGTGCACTTCACTGACCATATAAAACTCATTGTCAACCACAGTAAGTCCTTCTAAATCTAGATTCAAGGCAGATAGCTGAGCAGCATCCAAGTGTTGATCCACCACCACCTCAGCATTGTGTGGGTCAAGCATATTGACTTTAAAAATAGCATTGGTGTCGTCACAAACCGTATATAGCTGGCCATCTTTGAGTGTCAAGCCTGAGGGTTCAATGGGCTGATCAGCATTTAAATTAATGACCTGAAAGTCATCCAGTCTTATCACTTCGGCATTGGCTTCCAATTGAACCAGCAAGCTGATAAAAATAAAAATCAAAGATGCGTGAGATTGATTATGATTCATTAAATTCCACTTTCAAAGCCATTGGCAAAAATTAAATCATTGTCTTTACAAACACCAGGTGCAAAGACACGAATGTCATCGACCTTCCAATCACCGGCCGATTGCGTATTATCTGTTCCCATTCTCCACCTGATATTCACCGTTTGGTTATCATAAGCGGATAAATCTACCTTTACTTCAGTGAATGTTCCGAGGCTATCAACAAAAGCTGGTACAGCACCTAATGGTTGCTCAAAATCACCATTCAAGATCCCATTATAACCATTCTGTGTTATTGCACTGCCCAGGTCAGACCAAGTAGAACCATTGTCAGTTGAAATTTCAAGCACACCACCATCGTAGTTGTTATTATTTGATTCAAAATCATGTTTGTGCCAGAAAACCAGTTCAGCACCTGAAGTCAGTATCATGTCTGGTGTAACCAAACTCTTATCACTTACATTGTCCACATCTGATGATACAAAGGCCTGGCTGCCACCAACAGTTTGATTATCACCTGACTCTATCCGCCAATCATTCACCCCGCTGCCAGTTAAAACTGACCAGCCTGCAGTAATGGCCTGATTGATATCGGTAAAGCTTTCCACATCAGCATTCAAAAATTCAACATCACAACTGGGAGCCAGAAAAACGTCTTGGGTGGTTGTTTGACCACCAGTAGTGACCACGTCAGTGATGGTTTGGTCTATATAACCAAGCTTACTGACCATCAAATCACTGGTTGTAGCAGTGGTTTGAATACTGTATAAACCACCTGCATCTGTCATGTCCATCAAACCGTCATAAGTAACGGTGGCTTGTCCAATCAAAGCATTGGTGTCGGCGTCCCTGATCACGCCAGCCACTGTGCCTAAATTACCAGGGTTAATCACATCAACAAATATTGCAGATGGAACACCCGTTACGCCGCCAGCATCATCTGCTTCTAACCAAAGCGTATGACGACCCTCAGCCAAACCAGATGAATCTATGCTGCCAGAAAAGTTTTCAGACTCACTATCAAATGCGCCGTCTACAGCCACCATATCCACTGCCACAGCGCCACTGACCCAAGATGGCGTCTCTAGATAGGCTTTCACTGCAGTTATGTTTTGTGTGGGCTCATTACCACTGCTGGCAGCACCATTATTGAACTGTAAATCAGTCGCTGTTCCGGTGATGTTAATCATTTGACCAGCGGATACTTGGATGGGTAACTGCGGTAAACCAATCACATCTGGCCCCGAAGCGATGATGTAAGGTGCTCGAGAGGCTTTTGCGGCATAAATCAATGCTGGCAAGTTATCTGGCCAAATGGTGTTATCAAATGATGAACAACTGGAATAAAAACCACCTTCTCCAAGCTCAAACGTATATGCAGCAACACCCAAGGTACCATAAGCGTTGTCTTCAGAAGCGCCATCAGCACCACCTAATGAAGCATTGGATTGTTCTGGTCTGTAATTATTGAAAAAACCCATTCTTCTGGCTAAAGTTTGTAGTTGATCATGGTTAGGTGCTTGGCCGGCACCATCTGAGTAACCAAAGGGAAACAATATCAATTCAGCCACGTTGTGAATGTCTAGATACACCCCTGGTTTATTTAAAGGTGCTGGCGTTACCAAATCATCAGGGCGCTGATCGGGGAAAAGAATTTGAATATACGTATTAATAGCCTGCGTTTCAGGTTCACTCAAGGCTGAATCACCACGAAACACTTGAGAACAGTCATTGCCACTTGAGCCAGTGCCTTGGTTCCACAAAAATTCAAAGTTTCTATTCATATCAACTCCTTGCATTTCAAAACCACTTCCGCCAGGACAGTGATTTGCGTTATAGTTTTTTCGTTGAAATGCGGATGTTTCTCCTTCTGATATCACCCTGCCATCTGGATTACCTTGTAACAATAAATGTATTTCATGGTAATCAACCAACCAAGTTACATCAGGGTTGTTACCATACTCTGACAGTAAATATTCCGCGAAACGAGCCACTAATTCTGCTGGAGGGTACTCGCGTGAATGAATAGAACCCATGGCATAAAGTATGGGCTTATTGGGATCATTGACTGCAGAATTAGTTATCTTGACCACTTGCATGTCATGACCATTGTTGTTGTTTTGTGTTTTCTCCCATGAATCACCAATATCTACCAAGGTAACCAATGTCGGATGATCTGCTAACATGTCATCCATGGCAGCAAAAGTTTCGGTAACTGTTCTGTAACATGGGAAGTTGTTGATGGTTTTAACACCTGCCAGATTTTTTTGTTGTAAATACTTCTGCTGCTCCATCAATTTATCATGCAGCTCAACTTTAAATCCGCGGGTGATTAATTCCTGATAATCACTTGGGTGTTCTATCATCATCAAGACTGTTTTATTTTTTTCATCCAATTTCCACAAATCATAAAATGGTTTCAAAGCCAAAACGTCTGCTTTTTCCTCATAATGAGCCAAGATTACCCAAGGACCATTGCCTTCTAAGCCACCACTGATGGCTGGGTCAATTTGTTTCGCGTCCACTGTATTGACGCATTGACACATGATTAATAAGCAAAGACATTTAAATAACAGTTTGGGTGTTCGCATGTTCAGTGTTCTCTATTGTTAAGTTCGTTATAGTAAGTCATTGTATCAATGACTGTTTGCTTATCGGCCATACCACCTAAGATGGTAAAACCATGAGGTGTTTTGAGTAACCCCCGGTGATCCATTGAAGCAGGTATCACACCCTCAACAATCGACCATTTATCGGTCTCAATGTCATATTTCCTGATTTGATTACTCGGCAGAGCTGGCAATGTATTGTAACCAATACCATCATAATTGTAAGGGTTATCACTGCCAGCCATAAAGTAAATTTGTGATAAATCATCACCAGCTGCCGCCATCCTGTAATAAGCTGTTCCTGAGTGATGTTTGATGATCTGCCAATCGATTTGAGTTAAATTTTTGTCACTTATTTGACCTATTGCACAAGCTGGCGAGGGCGAAAAATGATTCTTATTTTCGATTCGAACGGCCTTTACCCCATCACATATAAGCATTTGGTTGCCAATGATGCCACCTGCATGGCCAAATACCGGTGGCAAAGGAAATTCGGTCGCCTGATGCCATTCATGTTTGATGGTATCAAAAACCTGTACCAAATCAACATTACCCACATCATGCCAACCACTGATTAAATAGATATAACGGTCTTTATAGACCAAAGCCACTGTGTCATCAACAGGGGTTGGCATCGCCGGCATGGCAGTCCATTGATCTGAATGGGGGTCTATTTTCCATACATTAGGAACCGATTTTTCACTGTGATCCTCAGCCACCGTATAACCACCCAACAAATAAACATGACCGTTGGCAGTGACCGCAATAGAAGCCAAAACGGGCAATTGTGAATCTGGAACAGCTAACTGTTGCCACTGTCCTTTTTTCCAAACGTAGGCTAGGTTGGTGACATCTTGATAGGTTTTTCCTCCCAATAAGCCATTAAAGGTATAAAACCGATCCTCACCATCGACCGAGACATAGGCCACTGCATTATTACTCACTGCGATCGGTAGCTGTTGTGGATAATTCGCTGACTTTTTAACACTCAATTGTTCTTTAGCACAACCACTCAAGCATGCACATACCCATAAAAAATAAAATTTGTTCACTGCAATTTCCTCATCATACAAACATCACAATTATTGTGTCCTGAGTTACCCAATCTACCTTCAAGGTATTCAAAACCATTTTTTAAATACAGTTTTTGTGCAGCCTTCATGGACGGCACTGTCTCTAAATAAATACTTTGGTAATTTTTTTCAATGACCGCTTTGATACATAAATCTATGAGTTGTTGGCCAATACCTTGTCCTCTTAACTGCGGAGATAAATACATTTTTCTTAATTCTGCAATGCTTCTAGGCTCAGTTCCTAACAGCGGCGCATAACCTCCCGCGCCTTTAATTTGACCATCAGAGTCTTCAACCACATAATAGGCACTTAATTGATCGGCATATGCACTGTACATATCTTCTAATTCAACATCAACACCAGCATACCCTGCTCCATGTAAATTGAACTCAGCCAAAGTTTTGAGGACCAATTCTTTAACGGCTTGATTGTCTTCTGGTTTAATAAGTCTGATGATGGCTTCAATCATTTAAGTAAGTACCATTAACTTCATAAGCTATGAATAACTCAATAGACTACTTTCTATACGTTGAACTGCATCCTTTAACACTTCAGTCGAAGTCGCAAACGATAAACGCACATAGCCAGGCGCACCAAACGGTGTTCCTGGGACCACTGCCACTCCTGCTTGTTCTAACAGCCAAGTTGACAATTCAACATCATCATTAACCCCATCTAATTTTTCAATCAAAGCTGTTACATTAGGAAAAGCATAGAAAGCACCATTGCCAGCTGTACAGCTGATACCTGGTAAATCATTCAATGCGCTTACCAAATAATCATGCCGTTGTTTAAAAGCCTCTTTCATCGTCATCAAGAAGTCTTGCGGCCCATTCAATGCGGCTGTAGCAGCTGCTTGAGAAATAGAACACGGGTTTGAAGTGCTCTGTGATTGGATCTTCCGCATCGCCTTAATGATTAATTCAGGCCCAGCGGCATAACCAATTCGCCAGCCAGTCATGGCATAGGCTTTAGAAACACCATTGATGATAATGGCCCGATCTTTTAACTCAGGCAATAACGCAACTAAATTTGCTAAGGGCTCTTGTCCCCAGTAGATATGTTCGTAGATGTCATCGGTTGCGACCAAAACATGGGGATGCTTCAGCAGCACATCACCCAAGGCTTTCAGTTCATCAGGCGTATAGGCTTTACCGGTTGGATTACTAGGAGAATTCAACATCACCAAACGAGTATTTGTAGTGATGGCTTGTTCAAGTTGATTGGCAGTTAATTTAAAATTACTTTCGATGGTGGTTTCAACAATAACCGATTCACCACCAGCCAATAAGGTCATGTCCGGATATGATACCCAGTACGGAGTCGGAATGATCACCTCATCGCCAGGATTGATAACGGCATTCAACAAATTAGATATGCTGTGCTTAGCTCCACAAGAAACAATGATTTCATTGGCCTGATAACTGACACGATTTTCTCTGAGTAATTTACCACTGATGGCTTGTTTAAGTTCAGCTGTACCATCCACTGAAGTGTATTTAGTTTGGCCCTTTTGAATCGCCTCAATGGCAGCAGCTTTGATGTGATCAGGGGTATCAAAATCAGGCTCACCTGCCCCCAAGCCAATGACATCTTTGCCCGCTCTTTTTAATTCCGCTGCTTTCATACTGACGGCTATGGTCGCAGATGGTTTAACTTTTTTGACTAAATCAGCAACAAATTTACTCATGATAACCTAATTGAATGCTTAAAAGAGCCTATCATAAAAGACTGGATCTATATCGCAACCTTTTTCTTACTAACCCAAGCTATTTACACAATTTTGTATAACAACAAAACTCAATGCCATTGATTAGATGTTATGAAACTAAGAGAAAAGTCATGCTTTGTAGATGTATAGATTAAGCGACATTGTTTCAAGAATTTAATCCTGTTAAATTGACTAAGCCCATCATTTAACAAGGTTACTCTCTAGCAGAATTTTACGTATTTCACTTTCAAAATAGTAATTTACTTTCCTGTCGTGGTTATATACATTTTCAAGAATTATGAGATTGGTATCGCTTTCGGGAAAGTATAATTTCAAATTAACAAAAC
>CALDFB010000232.1 GCA_937942365.1 uncultured Marinicella sp.
TCCAGGAAGATGTAAATCCAACAGAATTACTGAGAGAATTAAAGCCTGATTTTGTGGTACATGGTAATGACTGGGTACAAGGTGCTCAATCGCACATACGACAGTGGGTCATAGATGTGCTTGCAGAATGGGGTGGTGAACTTGTTGAAGTGCCTTATACCAAAGGTTTGTCAGGCCTTGGCCAACAAAATATGGTTCGCCAAACAGGAGGAACTCCTGAATGGCGATTGGCTTCTTTGAGGCGTTTGATCCAAGCCAAAGATATGGTGCGTATCATTGAAGTACATAATGGTCTGTGTGGTTTGATTGCAGAGTCTGCTGCGGTTGATTTGAATGGTGAACGAAGAGAGTTTGATGGTATGTGGGAATCAAGTTTGACAGATTCAACATCAAAAGGAAAGCCAGATACATCTGCAGTTGATGTGACTTCCAGAACTTCGACCATAGACCAAATCCTGGAGGTTACTCATAAACCTATGATTGTAGATGCTGATAATGGTGGATTAACTGAACATTTTTGCTTTAATGTAAGAACTTTGGAAAGACTGGGAGTTTCTGCTGTCATTATTGAAGATAAAGTGGGTCCAAAGCGTAATTCTTTGTTTGGGCAAGATGCCGGACAACAACAAGATACGATTGAAGAATTTAGCTACAAGATATCCCAAGGTAAGAAAGCCCAAGTAACACCACATTTCATGATTTTTGCACGAGTTGAGAGTCTGATCCTAGGCCAGGGGCAAGAAGATGCATTAACACGAGCCATAGCATACGTAGAAGCAGGTGCGGATGGCATCATGATTCACAGCAAAGAAAAAACACCCGATGAGATTCTTGAGTTTACCAAGAATTTCAGAGCCTATTCAAAAGAAATTCCTATTGCAGTGGTGCCATCAACATACGCAAGCGTTTATGAAAAAGAATTGATTGCTGCAGGTATAAATGTGGTTATCTATGCGAATCATTTACTGCGAGCGGCATTTCCTGCAATGAAAAAGACCGCTGAAAATATTTTGCAGAACGAAAGGTGCTTAGAGGCAGCCGAAAACTGTATGAGTATCAAAGAAATTCTTACTCTAATCCCTGAATCTGTTTAAAAGGTAACGACAATGATCAAATGTGCTGAGTTTTCCCAAGTTATTCAAAACAATGGGGTTAGTTTTTTTTCTGGAGTACCAGATTCCTTATTAAAAGATATATGTGGTTATATGTCAGACAATTACGTGGATAACCACATCATTGCTGCCAACGAAGGCAATGCGGTAGGTATCGCGGCGGGTTACCACCTTGCTACTGGTGGATTGCCACTGGTCTATTTGCAAAATTCAGGCTTGGGAAATACCATCAATCCATTGACTTCTTTGATGAGTGAAGATGTTTACAGTATGCCAATGGTCTTACTCATTGGTTGGCGGGGTCAGCCTGGTGTCAAAGATGAGCCTCAACATGTCATGCAAGGTCGCATTTCTGAAGACATGCTCAAAACATTGAATATACCTTACGAGATAATCAATGCAGATACGCCAGACCTGGCAAGCACTGTCAACAGCATTGTTTCTACCGCAAAGAAAAGAAGTTGTCCTGTGGCTTTATTGGTATCGAAAGGAACCTTTGAATCATATGAATATACCAAAAGTGAAGATGTGAGTGAACTCAGTAGGGAACGTGCGTTGACTGTTTTGGCAGCTCATGTACCTTCCTCAGAAGGATTGATCTTTTCAACAACAGGTAAATTATCTCGAGAGCTTTATGAATTCAGAAAGCGAGAGCAGTCGGACGTGGTAGATTTTTACAACGTTGGATCTATGGGTCATTTATCTCAGATAGCACTTGGCATGGCGAAATATTCCCCTAAAAAACAAGTTTTCTGTTTTGATGGAGATGGTGCGGCCTTGATGCATATGGGTGGTTTAGCCATCGCAGCTGCTGAGAAATTAAACAACTATTATTATATTATGTTTAATAATGAAGCACACGATTCTGTTGGTGGCCAATCAACAGTTGCTGCCAATGTTGATTTTGGCTTGGTTGCAAAGGGATTGGGGTTCAATCACGTATTGCACGCTAAAACTGAAGCTGAACTACAAGATGTGGCCAGTACAATACTTGACATTGAAGGCCCAGTCTTCTTGGAAGTGACCATCAAGAAAGGAGCCCGAAAAGACTTGGGCAGGCCAACCGAAACACCTATCGAGAATAAGGTGGCATTTATGGAGTATGCTCAAAAATGAGTGAGTCCAAATACTACAACCCAGTCAAAGTATTGGAGGGTGTTGATGTTTTTGATCGCATAATTGAGGACTTTGTTGGGGAATCTGTCGTATTGGTAACGACCGCAGGAACCCGAAAAAGGTTTTTAGATGATTTTATCATTCGTCACCAATTAAAACCGGCATTTGTATTGGATGACTGTATTGAAAACCCAACATTTGATTCCTGCGAAAAGTTATACAATCAAATTGATTTTGATCAAGTCACAAAAATCATCGCCATCGGTGGCGGTAGTGTTTTAGACGCAGCTAAAGCGATTTCTATTTATGATGATTCACGATCATTCACTGCTGTTGAAAACGCCATTAAGCAGGGTGAAGATTTAAATGGCTTTACATTCATCCCAATCGTTGCAGTACCAACAACTGCAGGAACCGGTAGTGAAGTGACATGTTGGGGAACCGTTTGGGATGATATTGGTTTGAAAAAGTACTCAATATCAAACCCATCTTTATACCCTCAAAAAGCCTACTGTGACCCTAAATTGACGCTGAGTTTACCTTGGGAAACAACGCTATCAACAGCGCTTGATGCCCTTTCCCATTCACTTGAGTCAATTTGGAACCATAATGCATCTGAAACAACTCGTCAATATGCAATCCAAGCTGTTGATTTGATCCTTGAAAATCTAATTCCTCTTTCAAAAAAACTAGATAGTGTGGAATTGCGAACCAAAATAATGTCAGCTGCATTGAATGCAGGTATGAGTTTTTCGAATACAAAAACTTCTGTGGCTCATGCATTGTCTTATTATTTGACACTGCATAAAAATATCCCGCATGGTATGGCATGTAGTTTTTCATTGCCGCATATATTAAAAGTATATCTTGAAGACCATACTGACGGTGTTTTAAATGATGACCACCTCCTTAGAATACAATCCATGTATGCGTCGCTTGATATATCAACGTCACCCACAGACTATGGTATCGAGTTGAACGAGTTTGAAACATTTTTTAATGCCGGTACTCAATCGGATCGAATGAAAAATAGTTTGGTGAACCTTGATCGCCTATATGAAGAATTGTCAGCAAGTTATTAGGAAAAATTATGAATGAACCCATTGGTAGTTTATTAAGAAGTCTGTTGAATGATCTCAAGAGGCGACCAATAGATGCAGCGCGTGAATTAGACATTTCAGTGGATGAAATGCATGAATACTTGGACAATGAGAAGCATTTTCCAATTGAGTTGATAGCAAAAGCATGTCAGGTCTGGCCGATCAGCCCGAGAGATTTTGCACATGTTATTGATGATACAGACAATGGCGTAAAAATTATGCGAGCCCCAGATTCTGAGAAATCTGCAAGGGTCATGGAACGTAAAGGCAAGCCTTATTATGAATACCGTGATACTGCAGCGAGCTCTCTTTCGAGCTTTCGTCCAGAATGGATTAAAGAGCTGTGTGAAGTGGAGGACAATGATCCGCAAAACACAGCTGCACAATGGAATAATGGACATTTTATGCATCAGTTCACCTATTTTGTTGGACCTGTTAATTTTTACTACATTGATGATCATGGACAGAAACAAGTGGCTGTAATGAATACAGGAGATTCAATGTATATCAGACCATTTGTTCCACATACGTTCACGACCAGAAAAAAAGAAGGTGGGGAAGGGCTGATTTTGGCATTGACTTATGGGGGCGCTTTGTTAGGTGATGCTCAACAAGAGTTGGGTGCGGTATCAACGTCCTTAGCTGAAAAATATGCACTGGCATATTCTAACAGCCAAAACTCTGTGGCTGGTATGATCCAATATTATATGAACTGTCTTTCTCTGTCTGTTGAAGAACTGGCTCAGAGGGCGGAAATGAATGTATCAGATTTAAGTGCGTTGCTTGACGGTAAAACTACACACGATCATTCTGTGCTCAAACTTATTGCGAAAAGTTTGAATGTGAATTTACGTGATATTTTAACTTATGATGAGCATGTTCCATCTGTAATTGTAGATTACATTAACCAAGCTAAGCCTTGGTTATTAGATACACGTGAGGGCAGTTACAGCATCAAAGAATTGGCTTCGACCCCACATATGGCCATGTCCAAATCGCTTGAATTCACATTTTCTCAAGACCATTGTTTAGATTATGGAATCAGTGTTGGGTTGCATCAATACGTTTACAATGTGGGTAATGAAGACATTAAAATTCACTGGACTTTAGATGGACAAAGTCATGAATCAACGTTAAAACCCAATGATTCTGCTTTTATCAAACCGTTTCTGGCGCACTGTTATAACTCAATCAACGGCAAGTTAATCAGTTTGCGGATTCCAAGTAAAATATCAGGTGATGCGCTCAGAGAATTATCCATGATCGGTACAGAACACATTCAACGAGTTGCCAATGAAAAAATGCCATGGTTCGACAAAAATGGAAAAAATTAAAAGTATATTCATTGCTGCAGGGATGGGTAATCGTTTAAGGCCCTACACGGATGAATGCCCTAAATGTATGTTACCTCTCAATGGCAAGCCAATCATTGTTAATAATGTGGATGCACTCATAGCAAATGGAGTCGATGAAATCAACGTGGTGGTTGGTTACAGAAAAGACAAAATTGAAGTGGCCGGTGCGAGGTATTTCGAAAACAATGATTTCGAAAACAACAATATATTGTTTTCACTCATGTATGCTGCTGAAGTTTTACAAGAAGCCGTCGCTGACAACAAGCATCTAATCATTTCTTATTCGGACATCATTTATTCAGGTTCAATAGTAGAAACAGTGCTTTCACAAGATGGTGACATTGTACTTGCTGTTGATACCGATTGGCTTAAGCTGTATGAAGGACGATCAGATCATCCTGTTTCAGAGGCAGAAAAGGTTGTTTACTCTGACAGTGGCGTAATTTCAAAACTTGGAAAAGGGATTGAACCCAATCCTTCGGAAAAAGTGGGAGAATTTATTGGCTTACTTAAATTAACACCTGCTGGTGCCAGACAATGGTTAAGTCACTTCAATCAATTGAATCAGGTGTTGTCTCCAACAGATCCATTTAATGGTGCTGAAGAATTCAGAAAATCATACCTCACTCACTTCATGCAAGACATGATCAATAAAGGCATCAGTGTTACAGCTGCTGGCTTCGAAGGTGGGTGGATGGAATTTGATACTTCACAAGATTATGAAAAGTTATTAGCCGACTATAAAGAAACTTGAATAGTTTTGATATCAGAGGGCTCATTTACACTATGTATGTTGAGCCCTGTAAATTTATTCAGGTTCAGTCTCTTGTGCTGTATCGATTGAGCCTATTTTTAAAGTCCAGTCATCAGAGCTGGTATTTTTTGAATTGATGCCATTATGCTTGGCAATTATGGGAACTACCCCCTTTGATTGATCGATTATTATATGATCAAAAGTCAGTGTTTTATTTTGACTTGATATGGCTGAGGAACCTATCTGTAAATGTTTCCAACTGGCTATAGGTATTGAATTTTGATCTTTTATATGAACATCATTAATGAGCATATTGCCGATGGACTTGAATTGTTTATTTTTAAAGGTGATTTTTTGTTCAGAACTTAATTGGCCTTGGGTGATGATGAGGCTACTTTGGGCCTCGATCCAAGGACTCAATTTTTGTAGTGATACTTGATTAACTTTCATGACAGCGCTGAGTATCAATGGTGATAAGGTTTGCTCGCTGCTGATGAAAATTGAACCTTGATCTACAAAATTGATTTGGCTGTCAATTGAAAAGGCTTGGTTTAAGTTATTAACTTGACGCATATCTAGCGAATGAATCTTGAGTGCCAACAGCTCTTTTAAATCAAGATCATTGAAGCCAACTGACCAGTTTTTGAAGCTTGTATTGTTGATGTTCAGTTGCCAAGTGGGTAATGCTTTGTGGTCGGCATCAACAACCTGAGAGCGCTTATCAGGCTGAGGATTAGAAGTTTGTTCAAGCAGTGAATCATTGAAAGGCCAGTTGAGTTGCCAAATCCCATATTCCGATTCTATTTGATTCACAATAACATTTTGAGTTTCGGTATTAATCAAGACACCATAAGCGTTTAAATTGAGGTCTTTTATGGCAATATCACCATGAAACTGTCCTTGTAAAGACTGTATTTTAATACCTGAAAATTCTAATTCTGGGTTTTGGTTTAACTGCCAATTTATGCCTCCATCGGCGTGTATTGTTCCACTGGTTTGGGTGATGAATAAACTTTCTGGTAAAACTTGTGCAAGTGTGCTGACTTGAAAATCGATCAGTTTTATTGCAGTGTTGATCAATTCTCGACTGTGGTTATAGCTTCCATTTAAGTTGATTAACTCATCATTTGCAGTGGTGATACTGACCATAAAATGGGTGTCAATATCATTAAGAATGAAATTGTCTAAGTTAAAATCGATGTCCTTGATGTTTAGTTTGAAGTCATTTTTGATGTTGTCGGCTTGGTAGTCGATGTTGCCTTGAGTCATTTCAATATGTTCGATAGAGAAGTTGATTTCTTGATTGTTATTGACTTCAGGAAAATCAGGTAGCGCTGGTATCAAGACTTGTCCTTCATCATTGGTATGAATGCTGATTTTAGGTTGAGTTATTTTTAAATCTGAAAATTTCCATTCACTCCATAATAGCTTTGTTGGATCAAAGTTTATGCCCACTTGTTGACTGTAAAACCAATTTTCTTGATTGACATCGGTGATATTTAAACCATTTATGTTGGTATTGAAATTAAAGGGGTTGAATGAAACTGATTCAACTTCTGTTTGCATGTCAAATTGGTCAGCAAGCTGTGAAATAATTTGCTGTTTAATTAGGGTGGGTGCATAAAAATGACCCACAATAAAATAAATTGCCAGTAACAACAACAGCCAAAATATTTTGTATCGGTGTATTGGCTTATTCATTCATGTTTTATTTATTTGATCATTAAATTGAGCTGTAACTGTTGAGGATGCCAATTAATTGCTGATGAAACTGTTGTTGTAACGTTTTAGGCTGGATAATTTGAGCAGCAGTACCCAGGCGCATCACATCGGCTATTAACTCGCGGTCATCGTTATAGGGTATAGATAGTAACATGTGGGTGTTATCCAAGTGCTCAATGCTTTGTTGCGAGTGCCAATGTTCAAAGACAGTCCATGGGGCCATATTTTTATCAATTTTAATGACTGCTATTGATTTCATTGGGCCAGAAAAAATGCCATAACTATCGGCATAATGAGCTCTTAGCTCATCGTTTGGGACTTTTTTAGCCCTTTCTATATCTGTTTTGCAATTTTGGATTTGTTCTAATGCAAACAAACGTATTCCTTCTCTTAAATGACACCAAGCATCTAAATACCAAGCGTTTTTATAACTGGTTAAACGTTGCGGTGAAATCAGCCTTTGTGTCGTTTGCTGTGATGAACGTGTTAAGTATTTGATGTTAAGTTTTTTTTCATTTTGTAAGGCGCTCATCACTGCTTGAAATATGTTGGGGTTTGGCTTTCTAGACAAAGCTGGAATGATTTGGATCAAACGTCTATTGGCGATGCCTTTTTGTTGTAAGACTTTATCAATGTTATCCAATATCCTTTGCATGGGTTTTTGTAAAGACACTGACTGTAAATCTTCCAGTAATTGTGCCGCCATCAACAACCCTTGAGTTTCTTCGGCATTGAGACGAATGCCAGGTAAATCAAATCGTGATGAACGTTCATAATAAACACCATTTTCATCTGATTCTATCGGTGCATTGAATTCATCGCGCAGGGTTGCGATGATGCGATAAACTGTCGCTTGTGAACATTCAAGTCGATCTTTGAGTGTTTCAATTTCTATGGGACTTCTTCTTTCCTTTAGAATTTTGTCTAGTAAATAAATGCGGTCGATTTTTTTCATGGTTTTGTTACGTCATGTATCTGCATCAATGTTGTAATTCAGCCAGGTCTTTATATAGATTTAAGGCATCAGGGTTAGCCAATGCATCAGTGTTGGCGACGTTCTTACCATGGATAACATCTCTTACTGCAATCTCAACAATTTTACCACTGATGGTTTTGGGGATTTCTGCGACCGCAATAATTTTAGCAGGAACATGCCTCGGCGTGGTGTTGTTGCGAATGGTTTTACGAATTTTATCTTGCAGTTCATCGTCTAGTTGATGGTTTGGTTGCATCACTACAAACAATACCACACGCGTGTCATCCTGCCATTCTTGGCCAACAACAATAGACTCTGTGATTTCTGGTAATGATTCGACTTGGCGATAAATCTCAGCGGTGCCAATACGAACACCTCCTGGGTTTAATGTGGTGTCAGATCGACCATAAATGATCATACCACCTTGTTGGGTTATCTCTGCTCGATCAGAATGGCACCAAATGTGATCGTATTTGTCGAAATAGGCTGATTTGTATTTAATGTGATCATTATCTTGCCAGAAGTATACCGGCATGGATGGAAAGGCTTGGTCGCATGCCAATTCACCCGGTGCTGCAATGAGGCTTTGTTGGTTTTCGTCTAAAACTTTTACGGCCATGCCTAAACCTAAGCACTGTAATTGACCTGAATAAACAGGTAAGTTACTGTTGCCCAGAGCAAAACAAGAGCAAATATCTGTACCACCTGAAATAGAGGATAAACACACATCCTTTTTAACGGAATTGTAAATGTAATCAAAACTTTCAGGCATCAATGGTGAGCCTGTTGAAAAGATTGTTTCTAGTTGTTTGAATCGATGTGAGTCAACAGGTTTAATACCGGCTTTTTCTACAGCTGAAATCCATTTAGCAGAAGTTCCAAAGTGAGTGACCTCATGTTTATCGATCAAGTCAAACAAACGGTTTCCATCTGGATAAAAAGGTGAACCATCGAACAGGACTAAACTCGCTCCAGTACTTAAGGTAGAGACCATCCAGTTCCACATCATCCAACCACAGGTTGTAAAGTAAAATAACCTTTTGTGTTCTGCCACATTGGCATGGAGCATCAATTCCTTAAGATGCTGTAATAAAATGCCGCCACAGCGATGCACAATACATTTTGGCTTGCCAGTGGTTCCAGATGAGTACAAAATATATAAAGGATGATCAAAAGGAACTGGCGTGTATTCAATCTTTGTATCTGGATTCGCGCCTTCTAGCCACTTGCTATAGCTCATGCAATCAGCAGGTAACACATCTGCGGAAGCTACAAATTCAATAACAACAGTGTGTTCAATGCTGTTTATTTGTGCAGCTATTTGTTGGACTTTTTGCAAACAATCATGGGTTTTGCCGTTGTATTCATAGGCGTTGACTGAGAATAAAACTTTGGGCTCGATTTGTCCAAAGCGATCAACCACGCCATTGATACCAAAATCAGGTGAAGTAGAAGACCATACAGCACCTAATGAGGTGGTGGCAAGCATGACAACAATGGTTTCAGGAAGGTTGGGAAGAAAACCAGCCACACGATCACCGATTCCAACACCACAGTCGCGTAACTTCTGTTGTACCATGGACACTTGGTTGATCAACTGATCAAAGCTCAGTGAGCTTGTTTCTCCAGACTCCGATTCAAATATAATTGCTTTATCAGAGCCCTGGTTTTTCAATAAATTTTCAGCAAAGTTCAATGTCATGCCTTTAAACCACTGTGCTTCTATCATGTGGCCATCATCACGTAAATCTTCACTGGCCTCTTGGTGATAAATTACGCCACAAAATTCAATCACAGCCCGCCAAAATTCAGCTCGATGATCAATCGAATAACTGTGCAAAGTAGGATAATCACTGATGTTTAAGTCATGTTGTTGGTTCAACATGTCAATAAACAGTGTCAGTTGGCTACTTGCCAATAAATCTGCAGAAGGTTGCCAAAGTATGCGGTCGGACATGTTTGGGGTCTGTTCAAATTAAAACATAGATTTTAACAACAAATGATTGCTAGTTTTAGGGTTAATGCTGATGAATATAGAATGATTGACATCAGTAAGAAAAAAGGACTAACACTGAATATGTACCTCTTTATATTTATTTTGGTTATCGTTAGCACAGGTTTTGCGGCCATTCGTCCGAAGAATTTACAATAGTTTACATAAATAATTCGTAATCAGCTAAGTTATGGTTATAAAGTTAAAGGTAGTTATTTTGTTTTTGTAAACTATTAACTAACTCAAACTACTTATAAAGGTTTTTAAAAGGGCTGAAATCAGGAAAGCAATGTGCTGAAACCAGGTATCACAAAAGACGAAAAAGACAGACTTGAATCATTGAAGTTGCTTAATGTTCTCGATACCATGGCTGAAGAACGTTTTGATCGATTGACACGAATTGCGCAACGCA
>CALDFB010000233.1 GCA_937942365.1 uncultured Marinicella sp.
CTTTCTGACTAAATGATCTTGGGGCACTAAATCCTCAAGGCTAACAAACTCATAACTAGACTGGATAGGAGACTGGTCTTTTAACATACATCTATTATAAAAAATCCCCACTCAAAAGTGGGGACTTTGTCAGCAGTCTGAACCCGAATAAAATTCGGGTTTTTATTGATCTTTTTAAGAAGATTATTTTCTTTGGTACCTTCTTTTAAATCGGTCAACACGACCACCTGTGTCGGCCACTTTTTGCTGACCAGTATAATATGGGTGTGATTTTGATGAAATCTCGATTTTTACCAACGGATATTCATTACCATCTTCCCATTGGATGGTCTCTTTTGAATGTATGCAAGAACGTGTTAAAAATGCAAAATCTGCACCAGCGTCTTGAAATACCACTTCTCTGTATTCTGGATGAATATCTTTTCTCATAACTCTTTTCCAATGTTCTGTATCAAACGTGACGGCGTATTTTAATGTCATGTTATCTGATTGTAAAGACTACTTTTAATTTTTTTGTCGCAATGGCCCAACCTTATAAATCAATATCACTCAAATCAACATCAAAGCGATCCATTAATCCAGCCAAGTCTTTCAACATGATTTGACCACCTATTTTGATCACCACCAATTCAGAATCATCATCTAAAGACATCACCGACAGTCCTTTCATGGCATCAGTCCCCATTTCAGCCATAATATAAACAGTGGAATCGTCTTCACGAATCGCTGCCAACTGCTCCATACCCAAAGCTTTCATTTCACCAGCTGTGGCATTGATGAAGGATTTTATTTGTTTCAAGTCACCTTTGAAGTCATCATCTTCTAGATCATAAACGCGCACAGAAATTTCAGTCAGGTTTTTCATGACATCTGAAACTTGTTTTTCCTGGCTAGTCATACCACTGAGCAAGCCTAACATGGCAGCACCTAAATTAACTTCAACCGAAGGCTCAGTGCCAATTAAAGACTGCAACTTTTGTAAGGCATCAAAGGCCTTAACTTGTGATGCCATAAAGAGCAGACTGGTTAATAACAATATTTTTTTCATAAATTTTACTCCACTAAATCTGCGCCATGGCCATTTGTGATATTGATTTAGAAACTGGTACTATAATCGCGGGCTTGATACCGTGAGTGTTGGCGCCCTCTAAAGTTTTGGCACTGATTTTTTGCATGTAATGCATGGCCAACTGCATGTCCCTTTCAGCGACAGCCAATTGGTTTTCTTGTATTTGGTTTTGGTTTTGCCAAACCAAACCCAAAGAAAATACTGCCACAAAAGAAAAAGCCAATGCGGGTTTGAACCAAGGCGAACCACTCAAACGACCGAATGGGTTCAGTCCAATTTGTTGATATAAATTTTGCTTCATACTCGGCGGGCATTTAACCTTCCGAGCTTGTTCAAAATACTGAGCCAACTCTTTGGTGACCTGATTTTCTTCTTTTTGCTTACGCATATACTTTTTCCAAACTTTCTTTTAATTGTTTTCTGGCTCTGTGCAGGTAAACTTTGGTTTGTGACAAACTCAAATCCAAAGCATCCGCTAAAACCTGATAGCTTAACCCATTAACCTCACGCATAACCAATAAAGACTGATAAGGCTCTTCTAATTGGTTAATTGCTTTGCCAATTTCACCAGATAACTCATTATTTAACACCACATCAGTGGCTGATGGTGACACATCACTTCCAACCGCTTGCGATATTTGGTACTCATAAGCATGTTTTCTTCGCCTCAAAATATCCAAACACTGGTTACGTGTCACTTTATATAACCAAGCTTTTTCAAACTTGTCACCATTTTCTTGTCGCTGCCACAACTTAATAAAGGTGTCTTGCACCACATCTTCAGCTTCTAACTGGTTACCTAACATTCGGTAAGCCAAAGCATACATTCCATGCTGGTTTTGACTAACTTGTAGGCGATACCAAATACTCATGCTGTTTAAATGTTTACATTTCAACCCTTAAGACGAGCTAATTATTAATTTGTTACAAATTTCAAAAAAAAACCACAATTTTTAGGCTATGCTATCTATTGAGGGTATAAGTTTTATTAGAATTATAGAGGGTTTATTATGTATCATTGGATTTTAATCAGTTTTATTTTATTGTTGCTATCGGCATGTGGTTCACAACCAATCAAACCAACGATAGATCACAAGCAACAATTAATAGCAGCTTTGGTGGCTCAAGATCGAAGTCGAATCATTGCCCATACCGATGTGATTCAGCCCAAACTAAAGAACAAAAACATCATTAACCTCTACTTATTGGCTATCGATGATGAACCCTATCAACTGCTCAGTAACAGCCAATTACTGTTAAAAAACTTTCACAACTATAACAGCACCCAACAAAACATGATTAAACCCATGTTGCTCTGGGCTTATGCACATCCCATTTACCGTCAGGAAACAGCTAAACAAGTGCGATTACTCCAACGAGAAACATTATTAGTGGCACCAAGCAATATCAACTTCAAAGCCTGTGAAAACAGCAACAATAAAAACTGTGCTGGCACTTTAAGAGCGCAAATTGCTGCCATCATTACACCATCCGAATTAACAAGCACTTTACAATCCATGGCCAACAATGATCCTTGTATTAATTTGAGCAATGAAAATTTGGGTGGCGATTTTGGCAACCAATGTTTAGCCAGCCGAAAAGGCACTTTAAAGATTAATTTAATCAGCCAACCTCAGTACCTGTTTTCAGATTGGGAAAACTTATTAAACACAGCTGAATAACCAGTTGCAATTTACCACACATTCAATGGGATGAGGTTTGAGGTCAACAAAGCCTTCATTGCGTTTTCACTTCAACTGCGCCCAGTGAACGACGGCTTTGTTTGCTGGCACAAGCAGCGCCAAAAACCTCACATCGCTGACTGAGCGAAGCCGAAGTCTTCGCCAACTAACAAGCCAGTTTTTAATCACCCAATAATGCTTTGATCGCTGCGAAATTTTTTTTGTTACTGGCTTGTTGCTCAGCTACTGAACGTTTCACTCTGGGGTGTCCACTGCTGAGTTCAAGTGGTATTTCATCAATAAATCGACTGGGGCCACCAGCGACAAGCATTTTTTCTTCTGGAAAACGTTTTTTCCGTTTTTTGACATAAGAAATTTTTAATTGCTGCATGGCGCGGGTCATGCCCACATACATTAAACGACGTTCTTCTTCGATTGCATTATCTTCTTCATCCGCATCTGCCAATGAATTGGCATGTGGCAGAATGCCTTCCTCAACACCCACCAAATACACATGCTCAAACTCCAACCCCTTGGCTGCGTGAAGGGTCATCATACGAATCGCATCTTCTTGTTGTTCATCATCTTGACTGGTTTGTAATGATAAGTAATTTAATAATTCATCAACAGGCAAATGCTGGGACTTACCCAATACGTTTACCCACTTAAGAAAATCTTGAACCAACTTAACTTTATTAACCTTAGCCAGTTTATTATTGGCCGAATGCGTCACATAATTCACATAATCAACTTGTTTAACCAAAGAAGCCACAACCACCTCCGCAGAGGCTTTCATTTTTTGATGCTGTCGCATCATCTGTATGAATGGCTTAATTTTTGATTGAGCGAGGTCTGACATACTGTTTAATGCATCATCTTCACAACAAGCCAGAAAAAAACCACTGCCCTTACGTTTGGCTAAGGCTGAAATTTGTTGGACTGTCTGCATGCCTATACCGCGTTTGGGTGTATTAATGACTCGCAAGAATGCTGCATTGTCTTTGGGATTAACCAATAATCTGATGTACGCCATCAAATCTTTAATTTCACTGTAATCAAAAAATGAACGCCCTCCCGACATTTGATAGGGCAGGTTATTCAATCTGAGCGCTTGTTCCAATAATTTAGCTTGGTGATTAGATCGATATAAAACAGCAAAGTCATTGAAGTTTTTACGGTTAGATTTTTGATTAAAACTGATATCAGCAACCACTTGTTCTGCTTCTGTTTCCGCATTGGGGTAGGAAAGAATTTGAATTGCTTCACCTAAGCCCAGATCACTCCATATTTTTTTCTCGAATGGATGCGGGTTATTTTGAATCACCGCATTAGCTGCATCTAAAATGGTGGAAGTCGAACGGTAGTTTTGTTCTAACTTAATCACTTGCAAATTCAAGAAATCTTGTTGTAATAACTGCAAATTTTCAGCTTGAGCACCCCGCCAACCATATATGGACTGATCATCATCACCCACACAAGTTAAATGTGAACCTGACCCTACCAATTTCTTTAAAAACAAATATTGACTGGCATTGGTATCTTGGTACTCATCAACCATTAAATATTTGATTCGTTGCTGCCACTTATTCAGCACTTCCGAATGTTCACCCAACAACCACAAAGCTTGCAAAATCAAATCATCAAAATCCATGGCATTGATACTGACCATATATTCCAAATAACTTTGATAAGTTTCTACTGCCATCGGCACTATTGAACTGACTTCGTTGGGACGTAATGCCGCATTCTTCCAGCCAGATATTTGCCACTGCAGTTGGTTGCTGACTTCTTTTTTTATCCCTTTGGGTAACAATTCTTGCAGTATTTTTTGACACTCCGAGGCATCTAAAATACTGAACCCCCTTTGATAAGCCGTGTGATGAATTTCTTGTTGTAACAGGCGCAAACCCAAGGCATGAAAAGTGGAAATATTCAGTGTTTCACCACCCTTAACCATTTGGACTGCACGTGCGGTCATCTCTTTGGCAGCTTTGTTGGTGAATGTGATAGCAAAAATACCCTCAGAACCACAAAATCCATGGTGCACCAAATAAGCCATTTTTTCTGTGATAACTCTGGTTTTACCGCACCCAGCACCAGCCAACACCAATAAAGGCTTATCAATGAGTTCTACAGCTTGTTGTTGTGGCTTGTTAAGCAAGTATATATAGACATATTGTTTTCGGGGCGCTCATCTTAAAGAAAGCGAAGCGCAGTTATCAAGTTAAATTAAACAGTTTTTTCACTTACTCGATCATCTGATGGTTACCAAATCACCTGGTTTACCAAATAAATAACCTTGAAAGTAATCACAGCCGATCGATTTTAACATTTCAAACTGCTCTTCAGTTTCAACACCTTCTGCCACTGTTTCCAAATTCAAGTGTTGAGCCATAGAAACGATGGTTTCAATGATCACCTTCGAACTGTTATTACTGCTTAAATCTACCACAAAGCTTTTGTCTATTTTTAAATAATCTATAGGCAACTGCCGTAAATACTCCAAAGAAGAGTACCCTGTACCAAAATCATCTATGGCTATCAAAACACCCATTTCTTTTAAACATTTAAACTTATATTGAATTTCACTTAAATTCCCAACCGCAACACCTTCTGTTAACTCAATAATCAACTTATTATCGGCTACATCAAAACGCTTCAATATTTGATCGATATACATGATGAACCCTTGCTGATGAAATTGTTTCGAACTGACATTAACTGAAATACTGTGTTGATAGTCCATAATTTTCATACAAGCATTTGAAATCACCCAACGACCCACTGGTTGAATGAGATCAATGTCCTCTGCCACAGGAATGAACTCATCAGGAAACAGTGTTTGCTGCTCACTGTAAATACGAATCAAAGACTCAAAACAAACCACATCCCTGTTGCCGTTAACAATGGGCTGATATTTAAGCATAAACCCATCATTACTAACCGCATCTCGCAATACTTGCTCAACATGCATGATTTTATCGTTTTCTTTCTTCATGCTGGCATGGTACAAGGTGACTTGATTGCGACCTTGTTCTTTTGATCGATACATCGCCACATCAGCTTGCCTGATGATGTCATTAACTGTTGCAAATTCGTGTGGGAATATGGTTACTCCCATACTGACTGTACAAATATGCTGATTGTGGTTGATTTTGTATGGCTCAGCCAATGCTGAAATGACACGCTCTGCCAGCAGAATAATTTGCACGGCAGCATCATTGACACTATCAAATTCACAGGCTGAAGCCAAAACAAATTCGTCTCCACCAAAACGTGCAATCACGTTGAAATCTGCAGCGAATGCTCGCAAACGATCCGCAATGCTTTGCAATAATTGATCACCAAAATAATGACCTAATGCATCATTCAAAACTTTAAAACGATCCATGTCTAAAAACAACACTGCACCATATTTCTTTTCTTTTAAACCCAGATTTATGAGTTCATCCAGCTGGTTCTGAAACTTTTGTCGATTAGGCAACTGTGTCAATGAATCATGGAAGGCCAAGTGTTGAATTTTCTCGGCATCATTTTTTTTATCGGTGATATCAATTAACATGCCCATCACATCACTGGTATCAGCAAAATCATCCGGCACATACAATACATCCCTAAACCACCTGTAGTCACCATTGGCATGACGGATGCGATATTCTATTTCAATATGTTGTTCCCGATCATGTGACTTGTGCATGAATTTTTTCACCATGTTTAAATCATCAGGATGAATTCTTTGGGTAAAAAAATGGGGTGCTGTCAACCAATGCTCAACTGAGTAACCCAATATCGCTTCTGCTTCTTGACTAACGAAGGTTACTTTGTCCAAAGCCAAATTCACTTTCCAAAAAATGACTGGCTGATTTTCAATGATCCTTTGATAATTTTGATTGCGTTCTTGTAACTCATTGTTGGTCTGGTTGAGTTGCATGGTTCGGTCTTTAACTTCACGAGCTGTTAATAAGTGTCGCCCCGTCAATGCCAACATCCCCATTCCCACAAATCCGGTGAAAATCAAAGCCATCAACAAAGTCAGCCACAAACTACTTGAAGTCTCTTCAGAAAGATACCTGCGTGTTGGCGTGATGGTTATTCTGTATGGATCACCTTCGATATGAGTTTCTGTGATGTGAACATGATTACCATATCGGTTGGTCACAACATCTTGGCTGAGGTATGAATTGATGTATTCATTACCGACAACATCATCAATTTTTACTTGATACCTATCAAGCTTAAAAGCCTCACCATTGTTTTCCAAAAAGTCAACGATTTCCTGATAAGACCTGCTTTCTGTCTGTTTAACCAAATAATTTAAATGGGTATTAATGATTTCGTTTATTCGCTTTTGTTCGTGTTTCTTGAAAGAATTGAACATCAAAAAAACCAACAGAAAACCAATTAATACAGGAGCAGCGACGGTAATTATCCTCGGCTTCCAGACCCTTCTTGGCTTGGCCCAAAAAGCCATGATCACTGGAGTAAAAATCAACACACTCATTAAGTCACCCAAATACCACAAAGAACCTTTGAGAAAAAAGCCATCATAACTGTAATGACCTGCCCCAGTTAACAGGACCATAAATAAGACGGTAGAAACAATGAAAGGAATAATTGCAGCAAAGATAAAAAACCTGAATATATTTTTAACTTGAATGAGCTGTGGCTGATCACCCATTGTAAAACGAACTAGAAAACCTGCCAATATAGGCCTGAGTATATTATTCATCAGTAGTAACACATCATACACGGCCATTTTGTGCCACCCAAAATCTTGATGACTTTTATACAAAACGATGCTATTGATTATTTCAGCCAGAACAATGGCTGGGATGATTCTTTTTCCCCATAGAACAATAAAGCCTACACCCAATCCAGCTGCAGGCCAAATTGTAACTGACAAAGAGGGCCGAACCATATCCGTATAAGCAATGTAACAGCAAAAGGAATATATAAGGGCCACCAATAAATTGATGACCAGCCACTTAGTAATAGGCTTCATTACACACTCTAAATACACACACGTACATCTATTTAATAATAACCAAATACAGCCAGTAATTCAAGGAACTTGTGGTGGTTCAGCAAAAGATCAAATTAGCTCAAGTTAGAAAATGATTGCAATTGAGCATGTTTAAAATTTACAACTTTTTGCCCTTTGGAAAGGTATTTTAGAGGCGCTTTATTTCTGACAATTCGGACAATAACAGCTGGCCCTTTGCCCAATCAGGGTATTCTTTATTTCAGTTTTACAGACCAAACAAGGTTTACCTTGGCGTCCATAAACCAATAATTTTTGTTTAAAATAACCGGGTTTATCATCCGTATTTTTAAAATCATTCAAAGTTGTGCCACCAGACCTAATCGCTCGACTCAATACAGTTTTGATGTTTTTTGCTAATGTGTGGTAACGATCTTGAGATATGTTTTTAGCGGCTCGCTTGGGGTTAATCCCTGATAAAAACAGCGATTCTGCCGCGTAAATATTGCCCACCCCAACCACAATGTGGTTATTCATAATGAATTTTTTGACAGCAACTTGTTTGTTGTAAGCATGTGTTTTTAGCCATTGACCATCAAACTCATCAGTCAAAGGTTCTGGACCTAATTTCTTTAACAAATTAAATTCAGTGTGATCCCCATCAACCAACAAAACACAGCCAAAACGTCTGGGGTCATTGAGCCTCAGAGCTCGACCATTACTCAGTACCAACTCAAAATGATCATGTTTAAGCAAATCAGCATTCGCATCAACCACTCGAATGACTCCTGACATGCCTAAATGCATCAACAAGTGTTGTTTTTCAGACACTTTAAAAAGCAAATACTTTGCTCGACGAAAAACGCGTTTAATGATGTGCCCCGTCAGGTCGTTAACCTCTGGTGGAATGGGCCAGCGCAAAGATGAGTTATAGACATTAACTGTCAAGATTTCTTGTTCCATGACCCAAGGGGACACACCTCTTAGCGTGGTTTCAACCTCCGGTAACTCAGGCAAAACAGAATTCGGAATTTATCAACTTCATATGCGCTGACCCAGAAAATTACTGATCAAATTATTCGCCACTGTAAACCGCGGAGATAAAATAATTGAACCGTCTTTGGACCACTTCAATAATTCCTCTTTGCTGAACCATCGGACATCTTCCATTTCATCATCCAGACGTATATCATCTGAAACCGCTTCTGCATTAAATGCAAGCATCAATGATGAAGGAAATGGCCAGGGTTGAGATCCAAAATAAGTCACATTTTTTATACGAACATTCGATTCTTCATATATTTCTCGATGGACAGCATCTTCAATAGATTCACCGGCCTCAACAAAACCAGCCAAAGTTGAATACACATTGGGAGGCCAAGAGTGTTTTCGTCCCAACAAACACTGATCACCTTTTGAAATCAATACGATGACAGCCGGTTCAATGTGGGGAAATTGTTCATGTCCATTTTCACAAACCATTTTGTGGCCGGAGCTCTCTAGGTGATTGGGTGTGCCACACCTGGAACAAAATAGATTTTTTCTTTGCCACAAATCCAACCCCCTTGAATACAATGCGACGTGAGCCAAATCATCTGCCAAAACCATGGCATATTGACGAATTGATTCAAACTGACAGTTCAACTGATTTTCAAGTGCAGAAGCTTCCTTTTGGGTCAAGCCACAACTGAACCACAATTCATCATTGAGAATACCCAGAAAACTTTGGTTGTTTTCAGCACCTAAAGAGGTGGTTGATACATAAAACTCATCATTAGAATCAGGATAAATATGATTGCCTTTGTAAACGGGAACAAAATGACATGTTTTGAATTTTTTTAACTGCGTGATGCGTTGTTTTTGTTCACGCATGTTGGCACATCGATCTAACTCAGTTCGAATAAAATGAATTTGATCAGGGCTCATGATAACTTCTCTCGATGGTGATTCAAATAGCAAAAGAACTGCCACAACCACAAGTAGATTTGGCATTGGGGTTACTGACAACAAAACGGGAGCCTTGTAAGTCCTCTAAATAATCCACTGTTGAGCCTATTAAGTATGGAAAACTCATGGGGTCAACCATCACCTCCACACCATGTGCCTCCATAACAGTATCACCATCTGTTTGATCTTCCTCAAACGCAAATCCGTACTGAAAACCAGAACATCCACCTCCGATGATGTATACCCTGAACTTCAAATCAGGGTTCATTTCTTCCAATATCAGTTGGCTTATTTTATTTGCAGCAGATGAAGAAAGCTGTATGGGGTTACTTGCCATCTTGCTCAGCTTTTTTACTGATTAAGGGCGTCACATCACCACCTTGATAAATCAATTTACCATTAACTTGAGAGCCCGTTTCCATCTCAATGTTAACATAGTGTATGTTACCGTTGACACGGGCTTTGGAAGCCACTTCAATTTTACCTGACGCAGTAATATCACCTTCGATGGTACCATTGATAACCAAATTGCCAGACTTCACTGTACCACTGATGTGACCTGTTTCACTGATCATTAAAGTGTCGTTTTCAGTCATTGCAATGATTGAACCTTCGATACTGCCATCAATATGCATTAACCCACTGAAATTAATGTCACCTTTTATGGTGGTTTTTTGCCCAATGAAAGTATCAAGATTTTGAGATTGATTGTTATTAGCCATAATATTGTCTTCGTTATTTTTTGCACCGAACATGTTGATTCCAGTTTGAGTCAGCCAGCCCTTTTAGAATTGGCAAGAATGTACTATTACTCTGTTAATTCAAGTGTGGATTTTTTTATAAATTCTGACCATTGAAATTGCTCAGAAAACACTTGCTTACTTTTAACCTTTAATTCTACTAAAAGCGTGGTTGGATTGAAACCTTTGGGCAAACTGATTGTATATTTTTTGATTTGAAAATATTTAAATTCAAAGCCATCGTTGAGTTTAAACTGCTTCACCAAATCAATTTCCTTACCACCATCATCCTGAATACCTTTTAATTTCAGGGCAAGTTTTCCCTTAACCACCTGTGCTTTTTCTAACTTTTGTGCCAACACCACTTTTAACAACACCAAATCTTTGACAGGCCTGGCAGCAACCTCAAACACCCTCAATTTTTTAATTTGGTCTTTATGACTGAGCAAGTTTTCATAAAATGCCACATCTGCTTTCAAAGTGGCATTTTCATCGCCCATGGTCATGATGTTTTTCTGCAGTTCTTTGATGGCCTGTTCTTTGATGTTAACTTCAGTCTTTAATAAGCTGATGGTTTTTTGGTTCATCTCATTCGACTCGCTGAGCTGTTGATTGATTTCAGCCCAAGTTTGCTTTTGACCTTTGAATGCTTGTAACACATCGAAATGACTGTAACGCCCAATCAAGAAGGTCAAAACAGTCAAACCCAATACAGAAAATATCACCCAATGTTTTTTAACAAAAGAAGGCTTGTCATCAGCAGGTTTGACAATGTATTTAGGGGTTTTGACTTCCACGACACTTGTTGTTTATAAAAAAAAACGGCATTATACCATCGGCACCATAAATTCTAGTTAATATTGCTCTGGTCAAGAGGAGATTCAATTCATGCTTTGGTTCAAAACATTTCACATTTTTTTTGTCGTCAGTTGGTTTGCCTGTTTACTCTATTTGCCGCGACTGTTTGTCAATCATGCTGGAGAAGCTGATATCCAAAAACGTGACATGCTGCTTGGTATGGAACATCGACTCATTAAGATGATGCGCTTCACCTTTGCTGGGACTATGGTATCTGCGATACTACTGATATACTCGATAGCCCAAGACCAATGGAAAATATACATCCAACAAGGCTGGTTAATGATCAAAATCCTGCTGGTCTTTGTGCTGGCTTTCTATCACCAATGGTGTATCAAAATTCACCATAATTTCAAAGCCGATAATGAACTACGCAGCCATGTTTGGTTCAGGGTTTTTAATGAAGTTCCAGCCATATTGCTTTTGGTGATCATTTATTTGGTGGTTGCCAAACCATTTTAATGCATGAACCCGGCTGAACCCAAATACATGATTTACCCTTTTCCTTAGTCATTCATTAATGACAGCCATCGCCTATCAAGGTAAAATACCGCCTTTCTCGATGTAATCACCATAAATCACATGTTTGATAAGACCAAAACCATAGCTCAAGTTGACCCTGAATTAGCTGCGGCCATTGCAGCCGAAGACCAACGTCAGGAAGATCACATTGAACTCATTGCTTCAGAGAACTACACTTCGCCTGCAGTGATGGAAGCTCAGGGTTCACAAATGACCAATAAATATGCTGAAGGCTATCCAGGCAAACGCTACTATGGTGGCTGTGAATATGTTGATGTGGCCGAAGAATTGGCCATCAAACGGGTGAAAAAATTATTCAATGCCGATTATGCCAATGTACAACCACACTCAGGATCACAAGCCAATCAAGCAGTTTTTCTTGCGTTATTACAACCAGGTGACACCATTTTAGGCATGTCTTTGGCTCATGGTGGACACTTGACGCATGGTGCAAAAGTGAACGTCTCTGGCAAATTATTCAACGCCATTCAATATGGCATTGATGATCAAACGGGTGAAATTGATTTTGCTGAAGTGAGAAAATTAGCGATTGAACACCAGCCTAAAATGATCATTGGTGGCTTTTCAGCTTATTCAAAAAGAATTGATTGGCAAAAATTTCGAGACATTGCTGATGAAATCGGCGCTTATTTCATGGTGGATATGGCTCATGTTGCAGGCCTAATAGCAGCCGATGTATATCCGTCACCAGTGAATATAGCAGATATCACCACTTCTACCACTCATAAAACCTTGCGCGGCCCCAGAGGCGGTATCATTCTGGCCAAAGCCAATGCGGAAATTGAAAAGAAACTCAATTCACTGGTCTTTCCAGGCATTCAAGGTGGTCCCTTGATGCACGTCATTGCAGCCAAAGCTGTTGCTTTCAAAGAAGCGCTTGAACCTGCATTTAAAACCTATCAAGCTCAAGTGATTAAAAATGCTCAAGCCATGGCGCAGGTGTTTTTAGACCGAGGTTACAACGTGGTCTCAGGTGGTACTGAAAATCACTTGTTTTTGTTGGATTTAGTCAACAAAAACATCACAGGAAAAGAGGCAGAAGCCAGATTGGGTGAAGCTCACATCACTGTCAACAAAAACTCAGTTCCTAACGATCCAAAATCACCGTTTGTAACCAGTGGCCTGAGGTTGGGTACACCTGCAGGAACCACTCGAGGTTTCAGCGAAAACGAATTCAACGCCATGACACATTGGATGTGTGATATCCTTGATGACATGGATAATCAAGAAGTTGTAAATGAGGTACGTGATAAAGTCACTGCACTATGTTCACAGTTTCCAGTATACGGGTCGTAAAGCGAATTGAATATGGCAAGCAAAAAAAAGCAAAAAAGAATTCCTGAGCCTTTGGCCAGAAAACACCGTGCTCGAAAACGCCTGGTACAAGCCTTGTACCAAATGCATTACAACGACATGACCGCGCGTGTGGTTATCGAACAGTTTCTGGAAGAACAAGATTTTAATAAAGTGGATACGGATTTTTTCAAATCTGCTTTGCGGTACATTGAAAGCAACAAGGAAGAAATTGAGTCGCATATTGATCCTCATTTGGGCAGAGACAAATCATCGCTTGGTGCAGTTGAATATGCTGTGTTAAACATGGCCACTTACGAATTACTTAAACACATCGAAACTCCCTTTAAAGTCATCATCAATGAAGCCATTTTAATGGCCACAGAATTTGGCGCTGAAGGAGGACATATTTTTGTCAATGGTGTATTAACCCAAGTAGCAGCTGCCACCAGAAAGGCCGAAATTGAGGCCCAAACCCAGTAACCACAGGGGTGCTACATCGCAGAATTTGACCTGATAGAAGCCATTAAAAAGCAGTGTAAAACACAGGTTTCAAGCACAGTTTTAGGCATCGGTGATGATGCCGCGATCGTACGCCCAAACCCCAGCTCACAACTGGTCATATCAACCGACACCTTAGTTGAAGATGTCCACTTCAAAGCCAGTGATCCGCCTGAAGCCATTGGTCACAAAGCCTTGGCTGTTAATTTAAGTGATATGGCTGCCATGTGTGCCACGCCAAAATGGGCTCTGTTGAATTTGACTTTACCCAAAATAGATCAAAAATGGTTCAATGGTTTTATCAAAGGTTTTGCCAGCTTATCAGCAAAATATGACGTTCAGCTCATTGGTGGTGACACCACCCAAGGCCCTTTGAACATTGCTGTAACTGTTATGGGCGAAACACCACGAGCCATCAGGCGAGATGGTGCACAAACAAATGATTTAATAGTGCTTTCAGGTGAAATGGGTTCGGCTGCTTTTGCACTGCAAAACCCAAGGCGTTCAAAGGTGTGTAACAACCAATTAAAAAAGCCTGAGCCAAGACTTGATATAGCATCACAAATATCTGACATAGCCACCGCCATGATTGATGTGTCTGATGGCTTACTGGCTGACCTCAGACACATTTGCCAGGCCAGTGATGTGGCTGCAGTGATTGAATTAACTCAAATACCCGTTAACCCAATTGTCAAAAAACACAAAGATTGGATCCAATTTGTACTGGCTGGTGGCGATGATTACCAACTGTGCTTTACCATCAACATCGACGATGAAGATAAACTTCCTGATGACTGTCACATCATTGGTCAGATTCTGGCCAGCAACACATCATCAACAAACCGTGTCATGGTATTGAATCAACACCAACCCATTGAAACTGACTTTACTGGTTACCAACATTTTAAAAATGACTGAAAGAGATTTAAAAGCGAAAACTAAACATGTGGCACTCAAAACCCCCAGTGGTTTTCTGGCCTTTGGCTTTGGTAGTGGATTGGCGCCATTTGCACCAGGGACATTTGGCACTTTAGCAGCCATACCACCTTATTTACTCATGGCCCAACTCAACTGGTCTTGGTATATTTTGTTGGTGGTGGTTGCGTTTATCTTAGGGATTTACCTATGCGATCAAGCCAGTCATAATTTGGGCGTTCATGATCACGGTGGCATCGTCTGGGATGAATTTGTGGGTATGTGGCTAACCATGTTCTTGATTCCCTTCCAATGGCAATGGTTGTTATTGGGTTTTGTGCTGTTCAGGTTGTTTGATATCATCAAGCCTTTTCCGATAAAATGGTTAGATCAGCATGTCAAGGGTGGTTTTGGTATCATGATTGACGATGTAATTGCGGGTGTTTATGCCTGGATTGTTCTGTACACAGTTATTAATTTTCAATGGTGAGAAATTATTCATGAAGAAAGTTCTGGTTTTAGGTGGTGGTCGCATTGGAGCAGCGATAGCGAAAAATTTGAGTTATGACCATCAAGTCACCTTGGCAGATCTGAACACATCACACTTGGAACACCTTCAACACGATTGTCACATAACACAAGCCAACGCCTGTGATGATACTGAGCTGACTGCTTTGGTCCAACCTTTTGATTTGGTGGTTGGCGCCTTACCTAGTTTATTGGGATTTGATCGTTTGCGTAAATTGATTGAGTTGAAAAAAACCATCGTTGATATTTCTTTTTTTGCAGAAGATGCTTTGACACTGAATGAAATGGCCAAATCCCAGGATGTCACTGCTTTGGTCGATTTTGGCTTGGCTCCCGGCATCTCTAATTTATATGCTGGACATTTTGTTGATCAATATGATCAAGTCGAATCCTTTGCATGCAAAGTAGGAGGCGTGCCGGTAGAAAGACTCAAGCCTTTTGAATACAAAGCACCCTTTGCCCCACTGGATGTGATTGAAGAATATACACGTCCGGCGCGAATGAAAAGAGATGGCAAGGAAGTGATCTTTCCTGCAATGAGTGAAATAGAATCAATCTATTTTAAAGGCGTAGGGCATATGGAAGCTTTCAATACCGACGGGCTGCGCTCACTATTACAAACAGTGGACATCCCGACCATGGCCGAAAAAACCGTGCGATACAACGGTCATGCCACCCTCATTCAACAACTGATCGATGGCGGTTTTTTCAAAACTGAACACCGCGAAGCCACCGCCAAAGTTTTACTTGAACAGTGGCAATTTGAAGAGAATGAACCAGACTTAACAGTCATGGAGATTTCGGCCCAGGGAACCAAAAATGGTCATTCGCACAGTGAAACATACCAACTGATCGATCATTATGACCATGAAAACAAAGTATCTTCAATGGCCAGAACCACTGGTTATACATGTGCAGCTGGGGTGAGGCTGGCGCTCAATCCCGAAGTGCAATTACCGACTGGTGTGCTGCCCCCTGAAATCATCGGCCAAAATCAAACATGGTTTACACACATCATGGATGAATTGGCCACCCATCAAATCAGGCTTCAAAGCACATGATAGATTCACTGATACTGTATTTCACTGGCTTATCGGTTTTTGGTAAAACCGCCATCATTCTTAACTTCAGTTTATTTTTCATTGCTGGTTTTTTGTTTAAACATGTGGTGCCATCAGGGTCTGAAGAACTCAATAAGAAACGAGCGCGCCTGTTGCGCCTGATGAATATCTTGTTGCTTTCAATCTATTTATTTGATTGGCTGTGGAACTATGTCATCAACGCCAATGGCCACAGTGAGTTTTTAAAACAAGCCTCACAGACCGGTTTAGTTTTTTTACTGGGTTATTTGTTCACCCAGTTTGGTCATTCTTGGACCATTAAGAAATATGGTAAACAACGACTCATTGAAGGCAAAGAAACCAAAACCAGAACTTACCACTCTGAAATGGGTTACATCATCATTCTGCTGATCACCATTGCAGTCTCATTGCTACTCATCATTAACATTTGGCAGGTCACTTCATGGTTACAAGCCACCGGCGTGATTGGTGGTATTTTAGTGATTTTGTTCGGTACCAAAGAAGCTTGGGCACATGATGCGGTCAGTGGCCTGATCATGCTGCACCAAGGTCAAATCGCCCCTGGTGTGGTCTGTCGTATTCCATCCATGGATATACTGGCCGTTATCAGGCGCATGTCATTAACCGAAACCACTTTTCATCACATCATCCAAAAACACAACATCATAGTATCTAATTCTAAACTGCGCGCAGTTCCAGTTGAGATCCTCAATAAAACCGACGTCAATCACTGGAATGACTATGTGGAATTCAACATTGGCTATGACACACCGTCAGCACAGGTGGAAACCTATATCCAAGCAGTGTGGCAAAGGGCTTGTGAAGCAGAAAAACAACTTGATCCAGAAAAAAAACCACGTTTGGTCTTAGTCAATCCTGGTGATCATGCCATCCAATGGCGCATGAATTACCGCGTGGAATCGGTGTATCGCATCGTTCAAGCCAGGTATGCCATTAACCGCGCTGCTTTCGACTTACAAAATGAGCACGGTTTATCATTAGCCACGCCATTGACTCATCAGTCTGTCAGTTAAAGGAACTTCAGCCACCATTGCTTATGGCTAGATTTATAACGATCAAACCAACGACATAAAAAGTAAAATGTGAGTATCGTTCCAGCCCAAACCAAGTACAACCTTACTAAAGAAGGTTGATAAAAATCAGGCCAGTTTCTCGAGTTTTGGTTATTGATCAAATCAAACCACTCACCATGCACCATCCTGAAATACATTAAGGAAGTGAGGTGTATGACAAAAAAATGTAATACATAAAAAAAGAATGGCACCCGACCGAATACTTTCAACCATTCAAAAACCCTGTTAGTTCTTTTCTCAAACCAAATCAACAGTAAAAACGCAGGACCCAAAGTCATCAACAAAAACAACAAGGACGGTGGGTATTTCTGTGTGTTAAGGAATGACATCAAAGTGAACAAAGCATCTTTCTGGGTGCTCCAAACAGCAGTATCACCGTATAGATTACTGAAGCGCAATATCACAAACAAAGCAATCACCCCCAACCCCAAGCGCCACAACCATTTGAATCGTTTGGCTTGATCAAATAACATAACTCGCCCAAACACATAGCCTGCACCCATCACCCCAATCCAAGGCAAAACTGGATAAGCGAAATATACGCCATAGGTACCCGATGAATTCAATGCTTGATAACCACCTTCATGCAGCATCTTCCACAACCACGCCAAAGAGCCCAAGTCAACTGGCACAATTGCATTCAACAAGTTATGTCCAAAAATCAAAAGTAAAGCGACAGTCAACAACCATTTATCAGACAGCCACACCAATGCCGATAAAGCCACCATTGAAACGCCAATCGCCCAAATCACTTGTAAAAAGAAACCCCATTCATTCCAAATAAACCCAAAGGAAAAGCTGAAATTAATCAACATGATTTCTATGAAAATCAACCACAAACCACGGACTAATAAAAACTGACTCAATGCTTTTATATCATTGATCTTTTGTCCATACAAAAAAGATGAGGTGCCTGCCAAGAAGACAAAAACGGGCGCACAAAAGTGTGTGATCCAGCGGGTAAAAAAATACTCAGGAGAGGTTTGACTTAAATCTTCTGGTGCAAATGCTTCTAAGGACCAAAAATCACGCACGTGATCAATGGCCATCAATACAATGACCATACCTCGTAGAATATCTAAAGAAACTAGACGATTTCTGCTTTCCAACTGATTCATACCAGTCATTTTAGCATTCAGTTCGTTGAACGGTTATGACAGTGAAGTTGTTGTTGACTATTTCTGGCAGCGATTTTTTGTTGTGCCAAATCAATTTGACCAAATGTCATGACCCATATAGGCAGCCAACCTGTTTCATGTTGATCATCTTTTCGTAACATCTCTGAAATGTATTGATCTTGACTCAGCGTCCAAATGGTTTTATAAACCACTTCCTTTGTACCTTGTTGATAACGCTCTTCTGGAAAATAAATCTGCTGTCCATCAAACTTAACCACACCTTCGCTGTATCCACCTATAGAATTAAAATACCTGAAAGTAATGTTCGAATCTTTCCTGTCAACCGAATACCAAGTTTCGCCGTAATAGGGAGCACCAGGGCCACAAACCACATGCTCATCTTTGATATGAACACCACCGTAAACTTCAGAAAAACAATGCGTATCTACCCTTTTTCCGTCAGGAAAAGCAGCTTGCCAACAATGACCGATGAGTTGTTCAAGCCCAGAAAATTCAGCACGGGAAGGGTGGGTATACAAAATTGACGTTAACAGGATAGAAATTAAAACAATGATTTTTCTTTGCATATTCAACTGAATGACTCCTCTGAATTTCTTGCATTAAATTTAATCACACCGAGCAAATAAATTGCAATCTGTCACTGACATCATTCATACTAAAAAAACAACACTCAGCTGACAAACAGAAACCATCATTGATTATGAAAACTTTAACATGTACTTTTTTACTTTGCTCATGCTTTATTTTCGAGCTGGCTGCCATGACACTCATAAAAGCCGATGGTTATATTGACGTCCGATCTGGGAAACTGGTTACACCAGCCGATATTTTAATAGATGGCGAACTCATTACAGCCATCAACCCCGAAAAATTACCATCTGATGTGAATCTCATACATTTACCTGGAAAAATATTACTGCCTGGTTTAATGGATATGCACACCCATTTAGACCTTGATTTCAACAATGGATTTGACGACATCATCACCAAAGAAACAGCGAGCAAAGGAGCCATTAGGGGTGTCAAAAATGCCAAAAAGACACTGCTTGCCGGTTTCACCACCGTCAGAAATATAGGCCAAGTACATCTGACCACCGACATGATTGATGTGGCTTTGGCCCAAGCCTCAGATGCTGGATGGATCATTGCGCCGAGAATTATTCCAGCAGGTCACATGATCAGCATCCAAGGCGGACATGGCGATTTAACTTTAGGACTGGCAGCCGATTTAATCCAACAAACACCTAAAAATGGCATCATCAACGGTCCACAAGAAGCCATCGCAGCAGTCAGGTATCAAATTAAAAATGGCGCCAAAGTCATTAAAATGCACGCCACCTCGGGCGTCCTTTCGCTTGAAGACACCGTAGGTGCGCAACAACTCAGTGCAGCAGAAATGAAAGCGATCGTTGAAGAAGCCAAACGCCACCATTTAAAAGTTGCTGCCCATGCGCATGGTACCGAAGGCATCAAAGCTGCCATTATCGCTGGAGCCAGTTCCATTGAACATGGATCACTGCTTGATCATGAAGGTATGAAATTGATGAAGAAACACGGTGTTTATCTGGTCCCAACTACTGGTGCAGATGCTTTTATTGATACCAGTCAATTACATCCTAAATTGGCTGAAAAAGCGGAGTTTGTGATGCCATTAGCAAAAGAAAACCTGAAGAAAGCCATCAAAGCGGGCGTCAAAATAGCACTGGGTACCGATGCCCCATTGATTCCACATGGCCAAAATGCCTATGAGTTATCAGCCATGATGAGCCAAGGTATGAGTGCGATTGATGCCATTCGATCAGCTACCATAAATGCGGCAGATCTGCTGGGATTTACTGACCGCGGTGAAATTAAAGTTGGACTTTTGGCAGATTTGATTGCGGTTGATGAGAACCCTGTACTTAACTTAAAAACGGTGGAGTCGGTCTCTTTTGTGATGAAGGGTGGCCAAGTATTCAAAAAACAATAGTTGTTTTATATAACCACCCATAATTGATCTTTACATAACTGTCTTACAAGTCAACAATTTATAGCGCTGCATCAATCTCGTCCATGATTTCATCCAAAGCTTCACATTGTGCGTCGATGTCATCTGATGCAACTGATTGACCAATGCTCATCATTTTGGTGGTCAACGCGGTTAATTTAGCTGGATCAGCCATGGCCAATTTAGGCATTTTTTCGGTCAACTCTTGTGTTTTCTTTTTGATGGTTTCTTCATTACATGGCTCACCACCACATGCTGACAATAAAGTAATGATCGACAAAGAAACCAGGGTCCTGATAGTTTTTTTCATTGAATTAGCTCAAATAAAGAATGAAAAACGATTATAGCTTGTCTCAACGCTTTATTTCAGTGAATTTTGAACCCTCTAAAGTCAAATTAAACATCAACCCTTTGTTACTGAAGACAAAACCCACCACCGGATCCTTGATATCTAAAGTATTGATGTCCTCACCAACACCCCACTTAATCACAGCCACAGAACCATCCACGCCAGCTTTCCAACCTTTTTTGCTGCGAAAATCATGCAACGCTTCTTGGGTCATGAAAACCACCACCACTGACTTTGATTGCGCACCGGCTTGAAAACCAATAGAAGCGGCTGCCGTGCTGTAATAGCCCATATTCTTTCCACCTTGTCGCAAAACACCTTCTCCGTATTCCCCACCAATGCCAAAACCGGCTTTTAACACCTGTGGGAAAATCAACACCGCCGCAGCTCCATCGAGAAACGCCTGTCCACCGACCACTTCCTTAACAAACCGTTTTTGCGTGGCATCAGCCAAAATATTAATTTCTTGCTTCGATTTGGCATTCACTGAAGCCACAGAAAACAACAACAAAATAATTAAGTATATTTTTTTCATATATAACAAACCCATCTATCAACTTCGGCCATGCTAACACGAATTAAAGAAAACTGAGGTTAAATTGTCACTAACCATTCATCAGTTCATCCGCAGAGGTTCATTAACCTCGGATTTCCTCAGTTTGGTTACTGAAGTCTAACAAGGCCTGCTTTTGAACCTTATCCATTTCGTAAATACTGTCAATAGTACATTCTTGTTTAAATTGACCTGGCACCACAATTGAATCAAATTTAGCACTCAAAGCACGTGATGTGTCTTGATTGACTTGAATACTGTTCGCATAAGGCAAATCATTACAGGATGAAATTAACTTCACCAAAAAACTCTTGCGCTGATTACTGCGCAAAATTAAATACCTGTCATCCAAAGGTTGCCAACCTTGAAAACGAAAATGCTGCACACGATCTTTCTTGACCCAACCTTGGTTTGCTATGAAATCACCATAATTGACCCGACTGGATTTATTATTTTGACATGCACTCAAAACCAATAAAAGCACTAAAGAGATCACTATTCTCATTACATTCTCCAAAGAAATGACTAGGCTATGTTATACCAAACAACATGTATGAAATTGGTTAAATTTTGACAAAATCACAAACACTTCAGACCATTAAGGTGAAAGTTGGCTTGTCTGTAGGTCGGCGCTGAGGCACAACCAACCTACCGTGCTATTAAGATAAATACCGGATTGTTGGCTTTAGCCAACCTTTTTTAAAACCTTTGGTTTTAAGGGTAGACTGAAGTCTACAATCCTTTAAAGCACCAAAGAAACCCTGAGGTCGCACCTTGTGTTGATCAACACGAAACCCAAAAGTTGGTCGCGCAACTTAGTCCAACATACCTTGCTGCCGTCATTCCAGACGAGCCACAGGCGAGATCAGGAATCTATCTGCGTGATGTTCAGCAACGCTAAACAATAAAATCAAATAATCAATCACCTTCACACTTTGAAGATAAACTTCGGATTGTTGGCTTTAGCCAACCCAGACTAATGACAAACCCCTGTTTTTTTCAGGGGTTTGTTGTTTTTAAGGGCTTGGATATTAAATAGGCTGCTTTTGAATCAATAACTCACTTATGATTTTTGTTTGATCAGATTTGACTTATATGAATCTTAATGGG
>CALDFB010000234.1 GCA_937942365.1 uncultured Marinicella sp.
AATCAAAGCATTGATTAAATGCCCTCCCACCCCTTGCCCTCGGAATTGAGGTGAAACCACCAGACGACCTAAGTGACAATGATCCAATCGATTATAAAACTGTCCAAATGCCAATAACTGGCGACCCTGTTTCAAAACATAAGAATGGCTTTTATGAAATTTTGACTCTGTTTTAAAACGTTTGATTTGTAATGGGTAACTCAAGTCAGGGCCACCCCAATAAAAAACTGACTTTTCACTGTTAAACCACCTGAACACACCAACCAAATCTTGGTCAGTACATGGTGTCAGCTTCATGGGTATTGAGTCATCAATTTTCATGTTTAATTGGCTCGATTCAACAAAATCAAAAATAAGACCGTCATACCAAGCAAAGCGGCCACTTTTATAAAAGTTGATGCGTAATCATTGCGACTGAATTTATCTGAAAAAACAGCGCATACTGCCAGTATAAAGATTAGCCCTAACACCCTTCTTGATCTTGGCGCCGGGCCTGCTTGAATGATATCCATCCATAAATACACATTAGCTGATGTAATGATAACAACATACAGTATGAGGCTGAAAGTCTGCTTACTCATATTTTATATCAAGATGCTTTGGGTTGCTTATTTTTCATGGTTGCTAAATATATGCCACTCAAAACAAAAGCCAATCCAATGACGTCAACCCAGTCAGTAGGCCTTTTGAAAAATACCACATCCCATACCATAGACATGGCTGGCTGCAACAACAGCAATAGACCAACAATTGATGCAGCTAGGTGAGGCATGGTTTTGGTAATCAGAACCCAGCCCAAGACTTGACACAATAGACCCAAAGCCAAAACTGAAATCCATGATTTGAGATTAGGAATGACTAACGAATCACCTTCGAAAAGAACAACACCTAAAAGTATGACTGCACAAATGATCGACAAAACCCCTAAATTGACCATAGGTGACAAAGCATTGGGTAAGGATTGAACATGCCTTAAACACAGCATAAAACCGGTATAAGCCAAAGCCGTGGCCAAACCATAAACCACCCCAAGCTGATAATTTGCTGACAAACCATGCCAAGCCAAACCAACCAAAAGAAATAAACCCGTGAATGTGAATACCAAGCCAACAAAGAATTTTACACCAATGGTTTCTTTGAAAAAGAGGTATCCAAACAAGGTCATGAAAAAAACTTGAACATTGCCTAAAACTGTAGCCAATCCAGGACCAACAAATTGAATAGACCGGTGCCAAAACCACAAGTCAGCAGCAAAAAAAAGCGCCCCCATAAACAACCACTTAATTGTGTTTAGATTACGCCACAAAATTTTCTGTTTGATGACACACAACACCACTAAAAATACACCACCAAAGAACATGCGATAAAACCCAATAGCAGATGCACTCATATCAGTCAATTTGACCCAAACGCTTGAGGTACTGATGATAACTGCTGCCACCAGCATGGTTATGATGCTTTTGGTTTTTGTTGATTGATCAATAATCTCAATCACCCAGCAATGCTTTGATTTGAGCCTCTAGCTGTTCTATGCGTTTTTCTAACTCATCTAATCTTGTGGTATCGACTGTTATTTTGGGGCTAGATTTAACCTGGGTGACTGGTGCACTTACATCAACTTCTCCACATAATAAATGGGTATACCTGTCTTCTCGACTGCCAGGACCTTTGGGAATTCTTACCACCAAAGCTTCATCCCGTGTGATCAAAGATTCAACAACTTCTTTTACCTCATTAATACCAGCAAAGTCCTCCATTCTTCCAGTCTTGGTTTTGATGTCATTGAGTGTAATTGGCTCCCTGACCATCAGAACTGCCAGCACAGCTTGTTGTTTTCGATCGATATCAAAGACCGTCATCACACGATGTGTCACGTGAGTGGCTCTTCCCCCATAATCCACTCCTACCAACTTTCTACTTTCCAGTTGATTAACACTGTGACCCAATTCACCTTCGGTCAAGTTCATAACAGGAACTCGATTGGATTTTTGGTTACACGCCAATAACAAAGAATTCATGCTTAATGGATAATTATTAGGTGTGGTTAATTGTTTCTCCATCAAACAAGCCATCACTCTGGCTTCGGTGGCGTTGAAATAGGCTTGATCATTTGTATTAACGATCGTTTGGTCTTGGTTTAAATCATTATCATTCATAAGCAGATTATTTTTGAGTAACTGTTAGATCTAAATATTGAATCGGTTAATTTTCGCGTCTTAAGTCTCTGATGAGTCGAAAGCCAATGTGTGTCCACGCTTGATCAAACTTCACTTGTTGTACCAATCCAGAGTCATCAATGCCTGACAACCAGGAACGTCCAATGGCTGGATTATTATCACACAAATCATCGGGGTTGAAAATGGCTTTAATTTTACCTAATTTCTCACAACCGGCCAGCCATTCACTGACATTACCATGCAATCCTGTTAACCCCAAAACATCTTTACGGTATCGTCTGGTTGAGGCCACATGTGGACTGCCATCATCACAGCTTAAAAGTTTGACCTTTGTGGGTTTATCCGGGAATTCACTGCCCGCTAAATTAGCAGCTCCACAAGCTTTTGGCCTAACACTCAGCTTATCGATGTGTCGCCATTCATTCAGGGTAGGTAAACGATAACTCAAACCTGTTTTCTGGCTCAACCAAGTCGCATATTGGTTGGCATCATGCCAGGTAACACAAACCACAGGCATGGCGCCATCCACTTTAAAGCCTGGTTTAGCGTAATTCCTTTGTGAAAAAATTAGATTTGCTTTGAGTTTGCTTTTACATCGTTTTTTTTCACGTCCAGTCGCTTTCACAAATGCTTCGTATTGAATGAAAGTGACTTCACTTTGAGTAACGGCTAGACCATAATTCAACAAACCTTTTTTACTTTTATATTGTGGCGTAACCACCACTGTTTTTATACCTTGGGAGTCCGTTAAAATTTGACCTGATTTAAGCATCGTACTGATTGAGTCCTGTAACTCATCAGCCAGTCTCTGACCTGGTATCACTTTTCCTATCAGTGCAATAAACTCCTCAGCGTGTTGATGATCCAAAGCTTGTTTTGCAACCCCTATTTTATCAACCACTGCACTGATCATTAAACTCCTTTCTAAATCTGTATTTTGTTCCAATTGGGCCAAAAGAGACTGGTTCACTTGCAACGTCCTGTTTCTCACTTCTATGACTGAGTCAGCAAATTGATTGGCTTGTTGCAAATCGCTTTTCAACACAGCTTGATTTAACAAATCATAATATCCAGCCATAACTTCAGATAATAGATTTAAGGCTGAAGGATTATTTGGTTCGTGCGTTAAAACAAATAGGATTTGATCAAGCGCGTTATTCTTAATCGGCGTGGTTAACTGTTTATTGGCAATATTCTGTTCCGCTTGGGCCAATAGCTTAACCACTTCTTCATGGCTCATAGTACGCTTTATATTTTGCTCAACCCAATTTTCTTCGATCAAGCCAGCTGCTTGTTGATCTTCAGGACTGATATTTTCTGAACCAAGATACCGTTCATCAATTTCCTTTTTGAATTCTTGTTGTGTTGTTTTTTGTCCTTTTTGTGGTGTCAGTTGATCAACTGCTGTTCGATCTTTTTGCATGAACATATACAAAAACATGACCAAAAAAGCTGAAAATAACAAGGTTGCACTCAATCGATAAAACGATTTTTTCCTTGTCATTGCACCAACCTTAATTCCCAACACGGCTTGCTTTAAACTTTCCATGTTTTGAAAACGTTGATTCGGCGATTTCGCCAAACATTGATCAATCACAGGTTGCCAATGAGACAGTTCATGAGGCAACTGTGGAATAGGCTCCGAAAGGTGTGCCATCATTATTGATAAATCATCCTCAGCATCAAAGACTGGATCACCGGTCAACAGTTCAAACAAAATAGCACCCAAGCCATAAACATCTGAACGTTTGTCTATGTGTTTTGACTGGGCCTGTTCTGGGCTCATGTAATAAATACTGCCCAAAATTTTGCGATCTTTGGTAAAACGCCGCTTTCCTGTGCTCAAAGCAATGCCAAAATCTGCAATTTGTACATTACCAAACTGATCAAATAAAATATTTTCTGGTTTAATATCGCGATGCACTATGCCTTGTGTATGGGCAAAAGCCAAACCATCGCAAATACCTGCAATCATTTGTTTCAGTTCATCATCATTTTGGTATGCAACACTGGTCAAATCACCATGTTGTAAATAAGGCATTGAATAAAACAACACATCGTCATTAATATGACCAACTTCATAAATATTGACAATATTGGGGTGGTATAACTTGGCAATAATTTCCGCTTCTTGTTCAAATCTTCTGACCACATTTTCCTCATCACTCACTATGGGTCGCATGATTTTCAAAGCCACTTCGCGCTTCAAAGACTCTTGAAAAGCCAAATAAACTACGCTCATGCCACCTTCACCAATTTTTCTGATGATGCGGTAACCAGGAATGTTGATTTTATGATCAATTTTTGTCATGTGAGCGATATTTTAGCTCAAACTCAGCCAATTTAATTCATTATCAGCTTTAAACATTGTAGTTGTATAAAAACGACTTAACAAATCCAATTGAGCAGCCGATAATTAACTTAAGAGACTCCTCCAAATGAGAACTAATGGGTAAGATTGAAGCAACAACAAGTAGTCATATTATCAAATTTAAATGTTCAGCTTGTCGGATTAATATCATTTATATCAAAGCCATCAATCACGAAATTAATGATGCTCCATTCAAGGCCAATGAATACGTTTGTAGTGAATGCACTCTCAGCATGAAACATTCCATGAAGCACTCTAAGACTGATCCCAAAGATTTGGCATTGACTTGATCATATAAATAACCTGCCCTAACGTCTCTATGGCCTTATAATATCGGTATGAAAAAACCGCTTTGGCAAATGAATTACCTCAATGCCACAGAAACAAAACAAGTTAACCAACAACCCTATTCCAAGCTTTTCGATGATGTTTACTACAATGACTTGGGCGGCATTGAAGAATCCAAATATGTCTTTATTGAGCACAATCAGTTAATTGAACGGTGGAAAACAAATGCCAACTACCCTACCTTTTGTATCGGTGAAACTGGTTTTGGGACTGGATTGAACTTTTTGACGACCTTGCAAGCTTGGGAATGCGCTGAAAAAAAACCAGAAAAGCTACACTTTATCAGTTGTGAAAAACATCCTTTAAGCTACAAAGACATGAAGCTTGGACATGAAAACTTTCCCGAGTTGAATGCACTCAGCCAAAAACTAATGGTTCATTGGCAGTTATTCAACGAAGTTTTTAGGCAAGGCTTTCATACTTTACAAATCTCTAAAGATGTGACCTTGACTTTGGCTTTTGGTGATGCCACTGAAAGTTTATGTCAACTTAGTGCAACCATAGATGCTTGGTTCTTAGACGGTTTTGCTCCTAAAAAAAATCCTGACATGTGGCAAATAAAACTCCTAAAGAAAGTCGCCAACTTATCTATAAAAGGCTCCACATTAAGTACATTTACTGCTGCATCACAGGTATCCAAAACTTTAAAAAGTGTGGGCTTTGAAGTGATTAAAAAACCTGGATTTGGCAAAAAAAGGGAAATGATCACGGCCACATTTCAATCGGCTCAAGTCGAACCTGTCTCTGAGCACATGTGGTACCCCACTCCCAATGCAAAAATATCCAACAAGTCGGTTACTGTTATTGGTGGTGGAATTGCTGGTATGTGTTTGGCTTATTATTTTAAACAATCTAACTATCACGTCACTGTGATCGACCAAAACCCAAAACCTATGCAGGAAGCATCGGGCAATGAAATGGCCATGGTCATGCCATTGTTGACGGCCCAACATTCACCGGAGTCAGCATTTTATTTGCGGGCATTTGAAACCGCTTTAAACTTTTATCAAAAAGATGAGATGAAATCCATTGGTGTCCATCAAGATTTGCACCAACCCAAGCATCAAAAATGGGCAAAAACCATTCAACAGCTGGGGTTTCCTCAGGCATTACTTGACTTAACAGATGAGCACAAAGCTTTTTACTCCTCAGCGGGATATGTGATCAATACATTGGTAGCAAAACGGCTTTTATCTTATGTTGATCAATGGTTAACAGCAGAAGTAACTCAATTAACTTTCAACAAGATGGGTGAATGGCAATTATTTGATCAAAAGCAAAATTTAATTAAAAACACTGAAACTTTGATCATTGCTAATGGAATCAAAGCACAACAATTGATGAACCGCAGTGATTTATCATTATCTGCCAAGCATGGTATGACCACTACAGTCAAACCAACCCATAAAAAAACCTTATCACATATTCAATTGGCCAAAGGTTATGTGATCCCTCATCATGACAATACACATTGGCTGTGTGGTGCGACATTTGATCATATAAAAACCCATCAAAGTTATCGGGCCGCTAAATTACATGACAACCATTGGCAGAAAAACCTACAGTTGTGGCAAGATCTACCACTATTTCAACAGTTATCACAAGCCCAAGTGATCGATGCGCATGCAGCGATCAGAGCCACCACCCCAGATCATTTACCCTTGTGCGGACCACTCATTGATCAAGATAAATTTAAAATCGACTATCAAGATTTACACCACGGTAGACACTGGCAGGCTTATCCTGCTGCCAAACCCATGAACAATTTGTACATCATGAATGGTTTAGGTTCTCGTGGTTTTACGTCAGCCCCTTTATTAGCAAAATATTTATGTGCAATGATCACCGGAGATCCTTTGCCACTTGAGATTGACTTGTGTAAGATAATCCACCCCAATCGTTTTTTGTATAGAAGCTTAAAAAAGAGCTGTTAAGCATTGATAACTGATAACAGGACATTGAAAATTAGAGTACAAACATGAACCAATCCACTGATTTTAAAGACCATTTTTCTACCCAAGCTGAAGACTACAGCTTATACAGGCCTGAGTATCCCATCGAGATTTACGCTTGGCTGGCTTCATTATGTAAAACTCACCAGATGGCATGGGATTGT
>CALDFB010000235.1 GCA_937942365.1 uncultured Marinicella sp.
CACAATGGTTATGGGTTTACAATAATGAGAGGCCTAATACGGCCATTGGAGGAATTACACCTATTATGAAATTGGCAGCCTAAAGGCTGCATGCCATCAAACTCTTGTGCTAGTCATAAATGGCAACGAGTTGATGGCAACTGTAACTTTCTACTTTTGAAGGCTCTGCAAAATGGGGGGGATTACAAACTCATATCTTCTGCCATTGAAATAGAGCCCCCAATTTCAGGTTCTGGTTTAAGGATTTTAGGAGCAGACGTTAAAAAAGCTGATATCGAATATCTCAAAGCCATCAATGAAAACGATATTGACAATGTAATTAGTTTGGCTGTTGATTCATTTAAACAACTGGGTATAAGCGAATTTGGGCGCATTGACATAAAGATGGATGGCGATGGTGGATGCCATTTTATGGAAGCTAATATGGTTCCCGGAATGACATTGGGGTCAAGTTATTTCCCTAAGGCCTTCGAAATCGCAAATAATATCAGTTATGATGAAGTCATATCTATGATGTTTGAAGATTGTATCGACAGAGCAAATAGCCATGGCAAATATGCTGACTCATTAACAAACGAGTCAAATATGAGCAAAGTGATTTGACACACCTATAAGTTTTTTCCAACTTTAATTACTTTGTAAACAGCAAAATTTGATTTTTTATAGAAAGAATATCAAACTACGTTAACATAATTGGGCATATGAGCAATTTGGGCGCTTGGTATATGAATTCAGCAAAAAAAACAATAATACGAGAAAGGTTCTTTAAAACCTTATCTAGAATAGATCGAAAAATGTAGATTTAAAGTTATTAGCTCATAAAACCTAAATCACGTGTTGCAAAGTTATTTAAATTTGGGAAAATGCTATCTAAATCATTATCCCCTACCCCCATCCATTTTGCCAATGTTGCCATCATTTGATCCACGCTGGTGGTCGGGATTTGTTGCCCTCTTGAAAAACTCCAGTTTTGATCCGTGTCGTCATCAGCATCTATTTCAAGTTTGGGGTACTTACCAAATACACGCCCCCCATTAACAGCACCACCTGCTATGAATTGAACACCACCCCAAGCATGATCCGTACCATTTCCATTAGGTGTCAAAGTTCTTGCAAATTCACTGGTGGTAAACAAAGTGACTTCATCCTCAGCACCAATCTCTTCCATAGCTTGCATGAAGTAACCGACAGCTTGGCTTAATTTAGCCATCAACAAAGGGTGATTAGTTTTTTGTCCATCATGAGTATCAAAACCAGGTAAACTGACATAAAAAACTTGCCTCCCAGCATTAATTCCTGCATCTGAAACCCTACTGGCTTTAATTAATCGAGCTATCATACGTATTCTGGCCAATAAATCATTACTGTAATCTTGACCATCAAGTGTTAGCCTGGGTACAGGGTAACGGTTATTAACAGGATCAAAAACCGAATCAGCCTGATAAGGGGTATTGATTCTTCCCCAACCATCTCCGGTCGCGGTTGAACCAGCACCTTGGTTTACTGCTGTATTAATTCCTATGGCCCTGTTGGATGCATTTGAAAGTACTTCACCGAAACTACCCACAAATTTATTGTCAGATGTATTGGTCAACAATGCATTGAGTGCATTTCTCCTGGCATCACCCGCATTACCAAAATAGCTTTGTAACGGTACAGCTCCACCTGACTTTATTGTGTAAGGGTTGGTTAAACCTCCAGATATCGAACCACCCGTTTGAAATAAATTATTCCCAGAAAGTGAAACCAAAGGCGGCAAAATAGTGTTATCTGACCCAGTAGGTATCAACCGCTCGGTTATAGCCCCACCCCAACCCAAAGGAAACTCAGCCTCCATTCTACCGGTAGCCCATTGATTGGCTTGTTGAAAATGTGAGCCTACTAATGGTGGCTTTGGTTTTAAGTCATTTTCATATTCGTTTTTAGTGATAGGTTCAACCAAAGTACCCACATTCGCAATGAATGAAAGTTTCTGTTGATTAAATAAACTTTGTATACCTGGTGTATCAGGTAAACCTGGTTGTGAAGGGTGATCAAAAAAAGCAGGATTCAAACCATATTGCCCAGCAGATTGATTCGCGCCACTAGGTGCACTAATGGGCAACATGTCATTGAATGGATATGCAAATCCTATGCCATTTGAAATCAGCCCACCTCTGGATTGTAAGTAAGTATCATATCTTGAACCACTGTTCATAGAATCCCTAGGCATGAGCATATTATACGAATCATTACCGCCATTTAACTCAATACAAACCAGCGCTTTATAATCTGTTCCTCTTTTTCCCGTTGTGTTCATGGCAAAATTCAGTGCATCTAATTTAGCCATCAAACCTGAAGATGCACCCACACCAGCAGTTACACCCATCCATTGTAAAAATTTTCGTCTGTCGTTGTTTTTATCAGTCATGTGTAGTCCTAGCGTTGAACAGAAAACTCTGGAGAGTTGTATATTAAATGAATTAAATGCAAAACTTTTAAGGCATGTGGCGCCCCTTCGAAAGCAGCTTCCAGCTCAGTTTTCAAAATCCCCTTCATGCCAGTTGCTGGAGTAAACGTACCAGACATCTTGCCATGCATTAAGCGTGTATTAAGTGCCTCGACCATCTCTTCAAAATCAGTAGGTATGGAATTCATGATCGCAGGAGGAATATATGCACGATCAGTCGGTGCTATAAAAGTAAAATTATTATCTCTACAGTTGGATTCAGAAACCCCATCTCTAACCGTTCCATAACCACTACAAATCACCCGCAATGAATCATTATGAGTTTCAACTGAAGTAATGTCATCCAGTATTTGAAATTCTGGTGAGTACAAATCAGCCCCAGACAACTCACCTGGCTGCTGATAATCTGGTGTATAGAAATTGAAAACCGAGTTAGCCCCCAATGGTATTTGGCCATAAAACTCTTTGAATAATCTCATGTTATTTCGCCATTTCATTTGTTGTGGATCTGGAGATACTGTTTCCATCGCTCTAAAATACTGAGTCAACTTAATTATAGGCTCTTTAAGCTTACCAAAATCATCACCTTGGTCGCTTAGCCTTGCCTCAGGATGTAATAAAATTCGTTCTATCACAGCACCCAAATCACCTCTGACACCATTGCCATTATCATTAAAAACACCGGCAATGTCTTCAATATACTGCGGTGAAGGGTTAGAGGTAATAAATCGTTGTATCAGCTGACGTGCCATCATGGGCCCCACATTGGGGTGGTAAAACAAAGCATCTAGCGCCTGACTGATTTCATCATCACAATAATCGAGACATTGTTGTTGAAGTTGTTGCTGAGCAGCTGTTGGATTAGGTAAGTTGTTTAAATCATTACAATTCATGTCAGATGGAGGTAATGCACCATCACCAATACCTGGCCAAAAACCAATGATTCTTTTATCCTGGTATGGTTCATCGTTGTAAGGTGGTGAAGCTGGCCTGTTTGGAAATAAAGAACCATCGGTTTCTCTTCCGGTATCATGAAACCTCGGATAACAAACCATGGGAGAATAAACATCAGGGTGTAACAAACCTAAAGGGTCAAGAATTCTTGGAGGATTAAAGAGAAAATTTGAGACTATAAAGTTGCAATTAGCCCCTTCGCAAACATCTCCGCTATGCGGTTGACAGTCACGAAACATATCCACACCCAAATAATTGATAGTTCCACCTGTACATTGAGAACTCAAGCCGGTCATAACTCGCGAAAGATTAGTAATGATGTTTTGATCGTATGTAGGAATAGGTTGAACACCAGGTTGTGAGGCATTGCCATCCATTAACGAATAGTCTTGATTGCGTTCTAATAAGCCAATAGAAAACAGTTGCATAATCTCTCTGGCATAATTTTCATCAGGTTCAATATAAGTATCTGTAACCGGATCCACCAACTCTCTTTTTCTATTCCTTTGATGAGAAAGGTATAAACCCATCGCTTGACTTCTGGTTACATCTTCTAGTAAATCTCGGTAATTTCCAAAAGCGTTTTTCAATAAAATATCATAGTACTCTGCCAGCAGTACTTGTGTGGAACCGAAAATTAAATTTTGATCTGATACCACAAAAATTTGTGACAGTGCAAAGGCCATCCTTTGTCTCAATTGATCTGGAGATGTGATCGATTTTTTAAACCATAACTCTCTCCTAATCAACTCTCTAACGGTGCCACCATTAATAGCAATTAACTCTAAATCACGCCTGTGCAAAGAAGCTGGTAATTCTTGTTGATTCTTTATCCATAACTTAAAACTCGAATCAGACAAATCTGCGACTTCTTGAGGCACTTGGCCGAAAGTGGCTTGCTCGAGAAATCGTGAGGCTTCTTGACTGTTTTCTGGGGCCTCAAAGGGGTCGAATCCACTTAAATATATAGTATCTTGGGCTTGAGCAGTGATAAAAAATAACAATAAGACTAGACGCATCAAGTGACTCCAATTTAATAAAAGTGAAAGATTATGATTAAACTTGAATGCATCCAACATGATCATTCAAAAATTAACATTATAAATACGATCACGCTCAAAATTGTGACACACCTCACATTTTGACCCAACTGAAAACTCGTTTTGAAATTATCGCCTGATCACACTTACCAACATCAAAGTAAACGATGATCGGCTTCATGCGATTTGAATTTAAGTGCTTGATCTTAATAGATTTAAATGGTCGGAACGAGAGGATTCGAACCTCCGACCCCTACAACCCCATTGTAGTGCGCTACCAGGCTGCGCCACGTTCCGAAATGATGCGCGTATTCTATCACAAAGAAAACTAAAATTGATGTGAAAAAAACTGCTTTAAAGGGTTTAAATGTCTACTTCAACAACTCAAGTATTTCTTCTAATTCAACTCGGGTTTGTTGGATCACTTGATAAGACTTACTGGCTTCTTTCTCAGACACTTTTCCATTGAGTTTTTGGCGTGCGCCAGAAATGGTATAACCATGATCGTATAATAAACTTCTGATTTGCCTGATCATCATCACATCATTGCGCTGATAGTATCGACGATTTCCTCTGCGCTTAACTGGATTCAGGTTATCAAATTCATTTTCCCAGTAACGCAACACGTGTTGTTTAACATCGCACAAAGTCGAAACTTCACCAATGGTGAAATATCTTTTTGCAGGTATAGGAGGTAGGGATTTATTGTGGCCTTGATCCAGCATATGTTTCTATCGTGTTCCTTAATTTTTGACCCGGCTTAAAAGCCACTACCCTTCTGGCCGAAATAGGTATTTCTTCCAGTGTTTTTGGATTTCTGCCTGGTCTTGATTTTTTATCTCTTAATTCAAAATTTCCAAATCCAGATAATTTTACACCATGACCATCAAGCAATTGCGTTTTGATGGTATCAAAAAACACGCTCACAAACTCACTGGCCTCGCGCTTGTTAAGGCCAACCTCCATATATAATATTTCTGCTAGGTCAGTTTTCGTGACGGTTTCTGTCATGATCTAATTTCTGCGTTAATTTGTTCAGACAAAAAGGATACCGCTTTTGATACCAGTTTGTCCACCTCTTTATCTTCTAAAGTTCGATTTTTTTCCTGAAAAATCATAGCCATGGCGAGACTTTTATATCCTTTTTCAATATTATCGCCTTTATAAACATCAAAAAGACATAATTTGTGTAGTTGAGTTAAGTCCTCACCTAAGCTGTTTTCTATCGCTTTTTCCACTTCAAACCATGTGATAGAATCAGCAATAACAACAGATAAATCCCGCCTTACTTGTGGGAATTTTGATACGCTTTGCCAAGCAGGAAGCTGAATGCTTTGGATGGCATCAACCAGCAGCTCAGCAACATATACCTCTTGTTTAATCTTCATTTTTTGACAAATGGACGGATGTACCTGGCCCACAAAACCAATAACCACTTCTCCCAACTTAATTTCTGCCTGTCTGCCAGGGTGTAAATAGGCTTGTGATGACGCACTGAATTCAAGTTTCATGGCAGCGCTTGACAGCATGGTTTCAACATCACCTTTGAGCGTAAAAAAATCTACTTTTTGATCATTTACAGACCACTGTTCAGGCGCTTGTTGTCCTGTTTTTGCCAACAACAATACATCTTTTTGAATGATGTCATCAGACTTACTGAATACTTTACCAGTTTCAAATAAAGCCAAATCTTGGGCTTGTCTGGCTAAGTTTGATTTTATATTGGCTAAAACGCCTGGTAACAAATGTGTTCTCATAACAGCCATGTCATTATTCAAAGGATTAGCCAGACCAAAAACATCTGACTCTAAACCCAACGCCAACAGTTGTTTTTCACCAACAAATGAGTAATTGATGACTTCCTGATAAGACATGTCTGCCAACTGCTGTCGCAAAAATCGTAATTCTTTGAGCTCTTCTGGAATTTCACTGATGGCGTCTGTTGATTGTAATCGGTGTGAGGGCATTTGATCATAGCCAACCACACGCACCACCTCTTCTATCAAGTCTTCAGCAATCGCTAAATCAAAGCGCCAAGACGGTGATGTAACAGACCAAGAATCACCACTGAGTTCGCAATTAAGACCTAAATTTTGAAATATTCGAGTAACGCGTTCTGTAGGAACGGTGAAACCTAAAACCCGCTGTAAGTGATCTGCTGATAACTGGATATGTTGTTGTTTGGGCACATATTGTTCCACTGTCTCAAGCTTTATCGGAGCCACTTCACCACCACATATTTCAGTGATTAAAGCCGTTGCTCGCTCTAATGCTGTGACTTGCAAATCCCAATCCACGCCCCTTTCAAAACGCAGGCCTGATTCGGTGTGAACGCTTAATTTCCTTGATTTACCCATGATGGTTGCTGGGTCAAAGTATGCTGATTCTAACACGATGTCTTGGGTTTGGTCATTTACGCCACTGTCCAAACCACCAATCACACCAGCCACTGCCAATGTTTTGTTTTGATCTGCAATAACCAAAAATTCACCAGTTAATTTAGCTGACGTTTGGTCTAATAAGGTTACCTCCTCTCCCTCATCAGCCATCCTAACGATGATACCACCATCAATCTTAGCCGCATCAAATGCATGCATAGGCTGACCCAACTCAAGCATCACATAATTGGTCACATCCACCACTGGATGAATCGATTTGATTCCACTGCGACGTAATTTTTCTCTCATCCACATGGGTGTAGGCTGTGAATGATTGATACCTTTGATCACTCTACTGCCATAAATGGGACATTGTTCGGGTGCTTCAAGTTTCACATCAACAGTGTCATCAATGGTTGCTTCAACTGGTTTAATTAGTGGCACTTCAATAGACAACTGGTTTAGAGTCGCCATTTCACGAGCAATCCCTCGAATACAAAAACAATCAGCCCTGTTTGGCGTCAGATCTATATCAATGACTTGATCTGACAATTGCATATATTCAGCCACATCAGACCCAATTGGAGCGTTACTGTTTAACTCAATGATGCCATCAGATTCTTCACTGATGCCAAGCTCTACTTCAGAGCACAACATTCCCATGGATTCCACGCCACGTAATTTCGATTTTTTAATCTTGAAATTACCAGGTAAGATTGCGCCAATTTTTGATAATGCAGTTTTCAGACCCACCCTCGCATTGGGTGCCCCACAAACAATTTGCAGCTTCTCTTCACCTGTATTCACTTCACAAACTTTCAACTTATCTGCATCCGGATGCTTTTCACAAGCAACGATCTCTGCCACGACCACCTCAGAAAACTCTCCTGCGGCAGCCTCAACACCATCGACTTCTAAACCCAACATGGTTAACTGTTCCATCACCTCTGCAGTGTTTAAGTCATACTCAACCCATTCTTTCAACCAACTTTCACTGAATTTCATCTGCGATCTCCTTACGATTGAAACTGGCTCAGAAAAGCCATATCATTTTCAAAAAAGTTTCTTAAATCCTGAACGCCATAACGCAACATAGCAAATCGTTCAACCCCTAAGCCAAATGCGAATCCTGTATATTTTTCTGGGTCAATGCCCCCTGAGCGCAATACATTAGGATGTACCATGCCACATCCCAATACTTCCAACCAGTCAATACTGCCATCGTCTTTTTTCCATTCAACATCAACTTCAGCAGAAGGCTCGGTAAATGGAAAGTACGATGGTCTTAACCTGATTTGCAGGTCATCTTCAAAAAAAGCATTTACAAATTGATTCAAAACACCTTTCAATGAAGCGAATGTTACGTTTTCACCAATAACCAAACCTTCCACCTGATGAAACATCGGCGTGTGGGTTTGGTCTGAATCACTGCGATAAACTTTACCTGGAGCAATTATTTTTATGGGTGGTTCCATGTTTTTCATGGCGCGAATTTGCACTGGTGATGTATGTGTTCTGAGCAAATGACCATCAGGAAAATAAAAAGTATCATGCATGGCCCTGGCTGGGTGGTGTGCTGGAAAATTCAATGCTTCAAAATTATGAAAATCATCTTCGATCTCAGGTCCTGTCACCACACCAAATCCGACCTGGGAGAATAAATCAATGATGCGTTGCATGGTTCTGCTGACAGGATGTATACCACCTTGGGCTGATTGACGCCCTGGCAAGGTGATATCTACAGCTTCAGCCATCAGCTTCTGGTTCAATTCTGCCACCATTAATGTGGTTTTTTTAGTTTGAATGGCTGTAAAAAGCTGCTGTTTGATTTGGTTAATCTTAGCACCAGCTGATTTTCGATCTTCTGGAGCCAATTGTCCTAATTGCTTCAATTGCAAGGTTACACTGCCCTTTTGACCCAAAAATTTCACCCGTGCGTCATCCAATGCTTGGGTCGTTTGAGCCGTTTCAATTTGGTTTAAGCCGTCGGCTAAGATTTGTTGCAAATCACTCACTATCATTCTCTGTTATTGGTTTAACATATTTCTATCGAGCATAAAAAAAGGAACCAGCCATACCACTGATTCCTCTTATCGATCTTACTTTGTTGAAGCCACCAGTGGCTTCAGTTTGTCAATTATGACAATGCAGTTTTGGCCTGTTCAACAACAGCAGCAAAACCTGCCTTGTCGTGTACAGCCATATCGGCAAGTACTTTACGATCTAAAGAGATATCAGCTTTTTTCAAGCCATTGATAAATCGTGAGTAGCTCATGCCATTATTACGTGCACCGGCATTGATTCGAGTGATCCACAAAGCGCGGAAAGCTCTTTTTCTGGTTTTGCGGTCACGGTAAGCATATTGACCTGCTTTGATGACTGCTTGTTTTGCAACGCGGTAAATCTTACGACGTGCATTGTAATAACCCTTTGCTAACTTAAGGATCTTTTTATGTCTTTTACGGGCTTGTACGCCTCTTTTAACTCTTGCCATTATAGTGCTCCTTTAGTTATGCGTAAGGTAGTAATCTTTCAACTGATTTTTCATCAGCTTCATGAACCATACTGGTACCACGTAAGTTACGCTTACGTTTGGTGCTCATTTTAGTCAAGATATGGCTTCTGAAAGCATGCTTTCTTTTGAAACCAGATGCGGTTTTTCTGAAGCGCTTAGCAGCGCCTTTTTTGGTTTTCATTTTAGGCATAATGCCCTCCTGTTTTTATTTATATACTCCAGCAAGTAGCCAATTGTAAGTAAATCCTGGCTTTTTTCATACTTGACTCACTGGTCAGCTTTTTTTTATTGGGTGTTTAAACCCGAGTTTCATATGACTATTTGTTAGGTTTTGGTGCTAACAACATGATCATAAATCGACCTTCCATTTTCGCTGGTCGTTGTTCAACAACCACTTCATCCACTAAATCTTGTTCTAATCGATCCAACATATCCGAACCGATGTCTCTGTGCGCCAATTCACGTCCTCTGAACATGATGGTCACTTTGACCTTATTACCCTGGCCAATAAACTTTCTTAAATTTCTGAGCTTGACTTGATAATCCGCTTCCTCAGTATTCGGTCTGAACTTGACCTCTTTCAACTGAACCTTTTTTTGTTTTTTCTTGGCTTGTTGGTTTTTTTTGGCTTGTTCAAACTTGAACTTGCCATAATCCATGATTTTACACACCGGTGGCGCAGCTTTAGGCGATATTTCTACCAAGTCTAGCCCTGCACCTCTTGCCCTGTCTTGAGCTTCTGCTGTTGTTACCACACCAACCTGTTCACCATGTTGGTCAATTAGCCTAACTTCAGGAACCCTGATTTGGTTATTCCTGCGTACTTTATCATTTCTAGCGATCAGTCAATCCTCTTAATGTTTTAATCTATCTTGCTTACCTTCATTCACTCTTCAGTAAAAATCGGTCGCGCAAAATGCTTTGTTTTACGTTTTAACGCTTTACTTTTTTTCGTTGATTTGAAGATCCATTAATTGCATCAACTCTTCAACTTTCATTGAACCCAAGTCTTGTCCATCGTGTGATCTCACAGCAATGGTTTCACTTTCAAGTTCTTGGTTACCCACCACAACGAGATAATTTATCTTGTTTAATGTGTGCTGGCGAATTTTATAGCCGATCTTTTCGTTTCTCAAGTCATAAATCGCTCTAAAGCCCTGATTTTTTAACTTTTTGCCTATTTTCTTCGCATATTCAGACTGTTGGCCTGTAATATTCAATACAGCGACCTGAGTTGGCGATAACCAAAGAGGCATATTACCCGCATGATGTTCTAATAATATTCCGATGAATCGTTCGAATGATCCCAATATAGCACGATGCAACATCACAGGTGTGACGCGGTCTCCATTTTCATCTATATAAGTAGCTTCCAAACGGTTTGGCATAGAAAAATCCACTTGAATAGTTCCGCACTGCCACACCCGTCCCAAACAATCTTTCAAAGAAAATTCGATTTTAGGGCCATAAAAAGCACCTTCTCCAGGCAATTCTTCCCAGTCAATGCCTTTAGCATCTAATGCATCTGCCAGTGCTTTTTCCGATTTATCCCAAACCGCGTCACTACCTACTCGCTTTTCTGGGCGGGTTGAGATTCGATAAATGATGTCATTAAAACCAAAGTCAGTATAAACTTCATGCAAAAAATCAATAAACTGAGAAACTTCTTCACTGATTTGGTTCTCTTGACAAAAAATATGCGCATCGTCTTGAACAAATCCTCTCACTCGCATCAAGCCATGCAGAGCACCAGAAGGTTCATTTCGGTGGCATGAACCAAATTCTGCCAATCTGATGGGCAGGTCTCTGTATGATTTCAGGCCTTGATTATAAACTTGAACATGACACGGGCAGTTCATTGGCTTAACAGCAAATTGTCTGTTTTCTGATTCTACACTGAACATGTCATCACCAAATTTATCGGCATGGCCAGACTTTTCCCACAAAGTGTATTCAACCACTGAGGGTGTGTTGATCTCTTTGTAATCTCGGGCATTCAACTTTTGTCGCATATATTGTTGTATGGCCTGATAGATTGACCAACCCCGGTCATGCCAAAAAACCATGCCTGGAGCTTCCTCTTGAAAATGAAACAAATCCATTTTCTTGCCTAATTTTCGGTGATCTCTTTTTTCAGCTTCTTCTAAAAGGTGAAGATATGCTTTTAAATCCTTTTTATCACTCCATGCCGTACCATAAACACGTTGTAACATTTCATTGTTACTGTCACCACGCCAATAAGCACCAGCAATACTCATCAATTTAAAAACTTTAATCTTACCTGTATTGGGTACATGAGGTCCTCGACATAAATCAGTAAATTCACCTTGTCTATATAATGATAAAACTTCTTCTTCAGGAATGTCACTGATGATTTCAGCTTTATATTTTTCACCTTTGTCTGTAAAAAATTCGATGGCGTCATTGCGAGACATTTCAAATCGTTCAACAGGTAACTTCTCTTTCACTATTTTTTTCATTTCAGCCGTGATTTTTTGCAAATCACTTTCCTGAAAAGGCTCTTGCGATGCAAAGTCATAGTAAAAACCATTGTCAATCACTGGGCCAATGGTCACTTCAACTTCAGGAAATAAACGCTGCACGGCTTGTGCCATGAGATGAGCTGTAGAATGTCTGATCACTTCCAAACCATCATCTGTATTGCCTGTCACGATCGTCAACTCGACGTCCTTATTAATGATGTGAGACAAATCAACCATTTCGCCATCGACACGAGCTGCCAAAGCGGCATTTGCCAACCCAGGCCCAATGTCTTCAGCAACTGCGTGAACTGTTAATGCTTGATCAAACGTACGCTGAGTTCCATCAGCCAAAGTTACAGTAATCATGATATTTTCCAAAATTGAAGCGAGTTCAATACAAGTATAAAAACAAGGTTTAAAAAAGGTGGGAAATTATAGCATGCCAGCAATGCCTTTAACACCAATCATACAGCACAGATTGCGAGGTATTTTTCAATCACTTTTGCCACGCCTAAATCCAATGACTCAACAGTTAATGCGTGGCCGATTGAAACTTCTAAAACATCATCTATGGTAAGGAAATCCGATAAATTTTGTAAATCTAAATCATGTCCTGCATTAACACCTAAACCCATAGACTGTGCAAACTTTGCGGCAACTGCGTATTGGCCCAAGGTGTTTTTATATTCACCACCAGATGCATAAGCACTGGCATAAGCTTCCGTATAGAGTTCAATGCGATCAACACCTGCCTTACTGGCCAACTTGATTTGTTCAAGATCAGGGTCAATAAACAATGAACTCCTGACACCCAGTTGCTTCAATTCATTGGCTAAAGCACATATCCAATCGAAATGAATGTTTAAATCCCAGCCGTGGTCAGATGTCAATTGATCAGGTGCATCAGGCACCAAAGTACATTGGTCTGGCTCAGTCTCTGAAATTAATTGCATGAATTGGGGAGAAGGATAACCTTCCACATTGAACTCAACTGTTTGATATAGGCGGCATAACTCCGCCAGTTCTCTGGTATCTTTTCTGGTTGCATGTCTCTCGTCTTGACGTGGATGAACGGTTAAACCATGAACGCCCAGATCAATCAGTTTGTTACCGTATTCGATGACATTTGGGTAGTCTCTACCTCGTGAATTTCGAAGCAAGGCTATTTTATTTAAATTAACACTGAGTGCGGTCATGACAAAAATCAAACAATTTAATAACTGAATTTTACATCATGATCAATAAAATGAGGAGGACTTAGAAAAAAATAGCGGCAACAATACAGAGAGAAAACGTCAACCCACAAAACTCTGTATTGCTCCGCTGGTGTAAGCTAAATGAATAACTCACGATTTGGAGATAAATTTGACCTCCCCCCTGTTCGTTTCACATATATTGCGAAATGAGATAAAACCGATGTGTCCACGTACAGGATAAGTAAATTGTACAACAACCGCTGTGCATGATAATATTGCGTACAAATATGCGCGCAAAATAAATATGAATACAGATAAAAGACATTTAGTTCAGCTACAAAAAGCTTTGATACCAGTCAGTAAAATGGTCATCAAATTTGGCTTACAGTACCATGAGTTCAGAACCAACAGTCAAAAAGCCTACATCAAGGCAGCTGAAGAGTTGCTTAATGAAGCCGCCATCAAACCAACCAATCAAGCCATTGCTGTTAAAACTGGAATTGACCGTCGTACCATCGCAGAGTTTCAAAACAACCCTTCTGCAAACAAAGACATGTTGAATAAAATGGATTTGTTGATTGCCGCACTACAACGCGCAAAACTAAAAAACAAACAATTATCGCTCTCACACCTGAATTCTTTGATAGATAACATATATGGTAACCACATCAGAGCCAAGGCAGTCATCACTGAACTTATCAGCAATGAAATGATCATTAAAGAGGGTAACAGTTTCATCATTGCCAAATCCCTTAATCAACAACTGATTCAACAAGCAGAATTAGCTGAAGAAGTAGATATTACTACCAAAAGATTATTCCAAACTTTTTACAAAAAAATGTTTGCCACTGATCTCAAACAAAACCTCAACCAAGCTTCCATTTTTTCCAGCAAAATACCCCACAGCAAACATGATAAAATCAACCAAATAATAGATGTGAAAATGCGCCAGTTCCAACAAGAAATGAAAGAAGTCATCAAACAACATGAAACCAACGTTCCCAAAGGCACTTACGCTAATGTCGGTTTTTCTCAGTTTCAGTTTGACTCTACTGAGTAAGTGTTAAATTCGATGAGCTCATATCAATTGACTCAACCACAAATTAAAAATCACAGGTAGTCATTCTTTTCCAGTGCTGCAATCCTGTCTTCCAATGGTGGATGCGTTGCGAATAATTTGGCCACCGTGGATTTAACACCAGAAACACCAAACCCGACAAACTGACCTTTCAAAGGCTGTGGTTCAGAGACTCGCTGTAAAGCTCTTAAAGCACTGATCATATTGGCATTGCCTGATAATTTAGCCCCGCCGGCATCCGCATGAAACTCTCGGTATCGAGAAAACCATTTAACTATCAAGGCAGCCAAGAACCCAAATATAAATTGGGCAATCATGGTACCCATAAAATTACCTGCTCGCGCACCTCCTCTTCGGCTTTTGGAGTTGGAACTCATCACAAACCCAATAATGCGAGAAATAAATAACACAAATGCATTCAATATCCCTTGCAACAAAGTCATGGTAATCATGTCTCCATTCGCCACATGGCTGATTTCATGCCCCATGACCGCTTCAGCCTCTTCGCGCGTCATTTGATCGAGCAAACCAGTACTGACAGCCACCAAAGCGTTGTTCCTATTGGCACCAGTTGCAAAGGCATTGGGGCTGTCTGATTTAAATATCCCCACTTCAGGCATACCAATGCCTGCACTTTGTGCTTGTAAACGCACGATTTCTACTAACCAAGACTCGGTATCGTTACTTGGATTTTCAATGATTTGCACACCCATCGAACGTTTGGCAGCAGACTTTGACATCAATAAAGCAATGATAGAACCCACCGAGCCCCACAAAAAAGAATAAATAGCCAAAGCTTTATAATCAATGCCATACTCATTCAAGTAATTATCTAAACCAAATACCCGAGAAATGATGGTAATGACAGCCATAACGGCGAAATTTGTGGTTAAAAACAGTAAGATTCTTTTCATAGTAGTTATACTCCTAGGTAATGTCGAAGTTGCAAAATTTAATTCAATGACATCTTATTATCTTAAATCAAAGGAAAGATAAAATCTAATACACTGATATTGCACTTGGCAAATTTAAGCATTGTTTACATTCGAATAAGAAAGCGTAAAGGTGATTTTTAACTTTTGTCACCCTGAAAACAGCGAAGCGGAATCGAAGGATCTGAGTAAATTTATTTAAATTTTGTTTTGAAGTATCATCCCGCCGTTTTGAGATTCTTTGAATCGCTGCCGGCTCTCTCAGAATGAAAGTTTTTAAAACAAATTATCACTTCTCCCTATGCAAAAAACTCACAATTCTGTCCTTAACCTCAACAATTCTGGGAAAAAAGTTAACTCCAAGGCTTTTTGTAAGAAGCCCACACCTGATGAACCACCGGTTCCCTGTTTAAAACCAATGATGCGTTCAACAGTTTTCATGTGTCTGAAACGCCATTGCTGGAATGATTGTTCAACATCAACCAACTGTTCACACAAGGCATACATGGCCCAATGCTGATCAGGGCGCTTATATATCACTACCAACACATCCATCAGCTTCTGATTGAACACATGTGGTTCACGCAAATCCCTGTTAACCAAAGACTCAGGAACACTGTAACCCTCATCATACAAATGTTTGATAAAAACATCATATATACTGGGTGAACTCAATACTTTTTCTAACACTTCTCTAGACTCAGACCCTGTCGGGAACACCTTGGTCATATTTTTATTTTTATTACCCAGCAGAAACTCAACCTGTCGATAATGTACCGATTGAAACCCTGATGCATTACCTAAAACATGTCTGAATTGGGTGTATTCAGATGGAGTCAAGGTCTCAAGAACTGCCCATTGTTCAAATAATTGTTTTTGGATTTGTTTAACTCGTGCCAATATTTTAGAGGCCCTACCCAAACGTTTAATCTGCACACAGCGAATCGCTTCATTCAATTCATGAATGATCAATTTCATCCAAAGTTCTGATGTTTGATGTTGTATGATGAATAACATTTCATCATGATGTGGTGGGTCACTGAGTGGTTTTTGCGCAGCAAATAACGTGTCCAAACATAAATAACCGCCATAATTTCTCCTTTCTGACACATCTAATTTGATACTTTCTTCAAAAGGACGAATGTTGTTTTTTTCTTTCATGCGTTTTATTCTTTAATAGCTTTTCGATTAATTGGGGTGAGTCTTAAAATATCTTCATATTATCTAAACACTGGCATTTATTAAAAAGCAAGATTCCTATATAATACTGTGCGCTTCGTTGGTGTATACCCACGCCAACTGTCTGAAGTCCTCATGGACATCACGTTTTGAAGCATTATAAATAAGATGGCAGGACTGTGAACAGTTATTCAGACAATTAGCTGATTTAATTATGTGAAAGTTGTGCTGTCCCATGTGTGACCACTTGAGGTCTGTTATGTTGCAGTAGCAAACTTCTTGTTGTTGGTTTTGCCACGAAACCACTTTTCGGTCACATCAGAACACCACATTTTCGGAGAGTGAAATTGACCACAGTCGCATCATTTAATATCGATTATTTGCAGTACCTGTCACCCAATGGTGATTTGGTAGGTGACAAAAAACCCAACGTAGCCACAGATTTTGAACATTTGAAATCAATTTATGAATTAATGGTTCTAACCAGAACGTTTGATGCCAAAGCAGTTGCTTTACAACGAACCGGTAAGTTAGGCACTTATGCATCATGCTTGGGCCATGAAGCCGTTCATATTGGTATAGGTGCAGCCATGGCGGAAGCTGATGTATTTGCGCCTATGTATCGCGAATACGGCGCTCAATTTTATCGGGGCGTTAAATTATCTGAAGTCTTACTCTATTGGGGCGGAGATGAGAGAGGCAGTGACTTTTCAGGCCCACAACACGATTTCCCTTGGTGTGTTCCTATTGCCACTCAATGTACACATGCTGCAGGTGCTGCTTTGGCATTTAAATTACGCGGTGAAAAACGTGCTGCGGTATCCGTAGTTGGAGATGGCGGCAGCTCAAAAGGTGATTTTTTAGAAGCCATCAATGCGGCCAGTGCCTTTCAATTACCCATGGTATTGATGATTGTTAACAACCAATGGGCCATTTCAGTCCCACGAAAAAAACAAAGCCAAGGCAGAACTTTGGCGCAAAAAGGTGTGGCAGGTGGTTTACCTTCTATTCAAGTAGATGGCAATGACTACATTGCTGTTTATACTGCTGTAAAGGCGGCATTAAAAAGGGCCTATGAAGGTAAAGGAGCTTCTGTAATTGAGGCCATTACTTACAGATTGAGTGATCACACAACAGCCGATGACGCCTCCAGATATCGGCCTGATGATGAAGTTGAGAATGCCAAACAATTTGAACCCATCAAAAGAATGAGAAAATATTTAACCAGTCAAGGACAGTGGAACGAACAACTGGAAAACCAATTGCTCAGTACTTGCAAAGTGGATGTTGATGCCGCAGTAGAAGAATACCAGAATGCATCTAAACTAACGGTGGCAGATATGTTTGACCACATGTATGAAGAATTACCACATGATTTGGCAGAACAAAAAGCTTATGCACAAAGTTTAGAGGAGAAGTCTAATGGCTAAGGTCACTATGGTAGAAGCGGTCACAATGGCCATGGCACACGAACTAGAACATGATAAAAGTGTGGTGATTTTAGGTGAGGATGTGGGCATCAATGGTGGCGTCTTCAGGGCCACTGCAGGCTTGGCACAAAAATTTGGCGAAGACAGGGTTATTGATACGCCTCTGGCTGAAGCCATGATTGCTGGAATGACAGTAGGATTGGCCACTCAAGGTATGAGACCAATCGCTGAAGCACAATTCATGGGCTTCATTTTTCCTATGTTTGAACACATTGTTTGTCATGCATCACGCATGAGAAACCGCACCAGAGGCAGGTTAACCTGTCCTTTGGTAATACGTGCGCCATATGGCGGTGGCATTCATGCACCTGAACACCATTCAGAAAGTATAGAAGCCATGTTTGCACATACTCCTGGCATTAAAGTTGTCATTCCATCATCACCTTCACGAGCCTATGGCCTACTACTGGCAGCCATACGTAGTCCAGATCCGGTGTTATTCTTCGAGCCCAAACGTGTTTACCACCTGAACAAAGAAGAAGTAGAAAATGACGGCGAAGAATATCCATTAGATATGTGCTTTGTCATCAGAGAAGGCACTGATGTTACGCTGGTCACTTGGGGCGCGATGATGAAAGAAACAGTCGAAGCGGCCGATGCACTGGCTGCGCAAGGCATTTCTGCAGAAATTATTGATGTAGCAACCATCAGTCCACTAGACATGGACACCATTCACGAATCAGTGGCAAAGACTGGAAGGTGTGTCATTATTCAAGAAGCGGCTAAACACTGTTCTGTGTCTTCAGAAATTGCTGCCAACCTGGCTGATCAAGGTTTGTATAACCTCACAGCACCGGTTAAGCGTGTGACTGGGTATGATACGATCATGCCATTATTTAAGTTGGAGAAAAAATACATGCCAACTGTAGAAAGAATTTTAGACAAAGTGAATCAAGTGATGGAGGTTTCATGAGCATTTTCAAATTACCAGACCTGGGCGAAGGTTTACCTGATGCAGAAATAGTAGAGTGGCATGTAAAAGTTGGCGACAAAGTTGAAGTCGACCAACCCATGGTCTCTATGGAAACAGCCAAAGCCGTCGTAGATGTACCGGTTCCAATGGATGGTGTGATAACGAAATTATTTGGCGAACCTGGAGATGTCATTGATACAGGATCACCATTGATTGAATTCAACACAGGCAATGACCAAACCAGCACAACTGACACTCAAGATGACTCAGCTGCAAAACTAAGGGCGGAGGCAGAACAAGTCTTAAAAGACTTACATGACAATGCAGAATCTGGCCAAGATGAACCTGAAGCCAAAGAAGCCATAGGAACAGTTGTTGGTCAGATGGAATCTTCCGATGCAGTTCTCGATAACATGACTGACTTCGGAGGAAAAAAGGCGGCACCAGCAGTACGCGCATTGGCCAAAAAACTGAAAGTTGATTTAAGTGCCGTTCAGGCCACTGGGGCCGGTGGTGTGATCAGGCCTTCTGATGTTAAAGCAGCCGCAGCAAATGGCGCTACCAAAACAGCCACAAAACCTCAACCTGCAGCAAAAACCACTCCGACCACACCCAAACAGGCTGCTCCACAAAAGAGCCAAGTCGTGGTTGATGACCAATGGCAACAAGTTAAAGGTTCACGCAGAACCATGGCCAGAGTCATGCAAAACGCACATGCCAATGTGGTACCTACCACTATTATGGATGATGCCGACATCAATAACTGGCAGGCTGGTGAAGACATCACAGCTCGTTTAATTCGTTCTTTGGTGATCGCAGCACAAGCAGAACCCACACTAAATGCCTGGTTTGATGGCGATAAATTATCTAGAAGGTTAATTAATCACATTGACGTTGGCATTGCTGTCGATACTGAAGATGGCTTATTTGTTCCAACTATGCGTCATTGTGATGAGATGAGCCCTGAACAAGTACGTGAGGCTATGAATAACATCAAAAATCAGGTCAAGTCACGCAGCATTCCACCTGAAGATATGAAAGATTACACCATCATGTTATCTAACTTTGGTGTTTATGCAGGCAGGTACGCAACGCCAGTTATTACACCACCGTGTGTTTCTATCATAGCAGCTGGCAAGCTCAGGCATGATGTAGTTCCGGTACTTGGCGGCATGGAAGCGCATAGAATCATTCCATTGTCTTTAACTTTTGATCACAGAGCAGTGACAGGTGGCGAAGCTGCAAGATTTTTAGCTGTCATGATCAAGGATTTAAACAAAAGTCGGTAATTTAGTTAAAATTTCATTAACGCTGTGTGAAAACGCTTAATATCATTTATTGAGCGTTTTTTTTGTAAGATTTTTTGTTGGCCGTGGTCTTATCTCTGTGCTTATAATAAACATCGACAAAAATTTTAAATGGTCAGTATGACACTGATTCAAATTTAAGACGATGTCGAAGTACGAATAAATAAACTTAATTAAACATTCCCTCGGAGGAAATATTTATGAAAAATTTTAAATTAAAACCTGTAAATGCTGCCATTGCAGCCGCTGTAACTGTAGTTGGAGCTGGTGCATTGATGAACGGCACTGACAACCCTTTTGGTCAAAATGACTTGAATGATGGTTACCAGAATGCTGACGGTCGCATTGCTAAAGCCGATGGGTCTGGAGAAGGCAAATGTGGTGAAGGCAAATGTGGCGGCGATGATAAGAAAACCGAAGGCAAATGCGGTGAAGGCAAATGCGGCGGTGACGACAAGAAAGCCGAAGGCAAATGCGGAGAAGGCAAATGCGGCGGTGACGACAAGAAAGCCGAAGGCAAATGCGGAGAAGGCAAATGCGGCGGT
>CALDFB010000236.1 GCA_937942365.1 uncultured Marinicella sp.
AGATTTTATTATGATGTAATAAGCGAAACTTTGTTGTTGTTCTCTCATGAACACTGCAAATATCAAATTTAGTCATTCGTATATGTTTTTAACATAAAGTTTCCCACTGACTATTTTGTAGTTAAAAATATATTTTTTGTCATATCTATTTAGGGAAACAGATGCTAATCGTCACTTCAAAAAATCAACACCAGTCTATTTATAGTTACGCAAATTATTTTAATCAATTTTCTACGTTTCCAGAATTAAGGATGATAGTGTGGCCAAGGAGGCCAGGCAGCCGCTTGGTATTGTTGGGAAACTTAACCAAGCGACTGTTTTTTTGTTGTGTGTGTGAAAAAAGCCCATCCAAATTCATCCAGAGGTTAGGGCTTGGTAATCAGGTTGGTGTAAAAACCAACCTGAATATTTTAACACATTGTCACACCAGAGATATTGTCTATATTTTCTTACCATGGTTTAGGAAAATATTTATATTCCCAAACCATTTAAGCCTTCTAAAATCATTAAAGTAATTTACCTCTGCCAAATCTAAAAAAGGAGTTATTTATGAGTACCATCAAGACCATCACTATTCTGGCTATTTCAACCCTGTTCACCGTAGCAGCAGGTGTTTTGCCGATCTCAAAATACCCATCTGATGGCTATGAAAAAAGCATAGATTTAATCTTTGCCAATGGCTTTGAAGCTCCAGTTGTTTTACCTACACTTACTTCAGAAACACCATTTAATGGAACATTGCCGGCATTGGAGTCAGGTCATGAATCAGTTGGTACCAGCGGTGGAACGTTCAGTGTTGATCAAACTGGACAAGCCACTTATTCGTTTCCAATTATGGCAGGCGTGGGAACGGCAGGTGTAGCTCCTCAGATTTCCTTACAGTATTCATCAGCTGGTGGTAATTCTCATGTGGGTGTGGGTTGGTCGATTTCTGGTGTAACACTTATTTCCCGTTGTCGTGAAACTGCTGAATCCAAAGATGGCACTGGCGATATCACACCGATACCCATCACTTATGGAACTGATGATAAGTTTTGTTTAAACGGTGAAAGGTTGTTTGTTTCAAATGGCGGCACTTACGGTGCAAACGGCACAGAGTACAGAACAGAAAAAGAGCAGTTTGCTCGCATTACCTCAAAAGGTGGCTCTGGTAATAACCCTGATTCATTCACCGTGGAACGCAAAGACGGTTCCATCAGCTTTTAATGGTAACACCACAGATTCTAATGTCACAGTTGCATCAACTGATACCAGTATTAATGGCAAAACATATATATGGGCCATCAGTCGCTATGAGGATTCAGTCACTAATTACATTGACTATACCTATAACAAACTAGCCAACAGTGAATTTGTGCTCACTGATATCGATTACACCGGTAATCTATCTCAAAGCCTAGACCCGTATAACAACATTCGTTTTTTCTATGAAACCAGGAATGATGAGTTCACTAGCTACCTGGGTGGCGTGGCTCTTGATACAACACAAAGGCTTGCAATGATTGAGTCAAGGATTGACGGAGCTGTGGTTCGCGATTACACGCTTGACTATGAGGAATCAAGCACATCATCTCGATCAATTTTAACTTCAATTCAGGAGTGTCGTGGAACAACCTGTATGCCAGAGACTTCTTTTGAATGGTCGATGCCCAATCGACAATTTAAAACCGATACGCCCTCTGGCACGGTTTTCCCCAATGACATCAAAAGCTCAAAACTGGGTGATGCCAATGGCGATGGACGCGCCGATTTGGTTTTTGTTGATGAAAGTGATGATAAGTTTAAAGTTGCATATGCCAATGGCACAGGTGGCTTTATTGTTACAGCAGCCACCGATATCTTTGGGCCTATTGGAAATGAAATAGATAACCGCTGGCATTTAATCGATTACAACGCCGATGGTGCCATGGATGTTATGAAAGAAGCTAATGGCCAGTGGGTGGTTCACTATGCAGCCAATCCAGCATCGTGCCCACCTGCCACCAATATTGGTTTTTGTACCACACCTTTTTTTACTGGCTTAAGCGCAACTGATGCCGATGATTTTCAAGTTGTTGATGTCAATGGTGATGGCTTATCTGACCTATTACAGGAAGAAAACAATCAGTTAAGTGTCAGGTATTTAGAACGGGGTGCCACAACTTATAATTTCTCTAGCACCGTTATTGATGTGGATTTACCTTTTTCTCCAAACCAAATCAATGGTGTGCCGTCACCCAGCTGTCCAGCGGGATTCACCTGTATAGACAGAATGGTCTATCGTTTTTATACCGATGATCTACTTAATATTCTTGCCAATGACATCAATGGCGATGGTGTGGCTGACCTGATCCTTCGCTCTGAGGTTTTCCAAACAGTCATAGGTGGAAATGAAATTGAATCAATTGAAGGTGATGAAGAATATGAATTTATCTCAGCTGATCAAGAAGTCTCAGAGTTCAGAGGTGGACTACCTGAATTAAAATCCTCGCACTGGGTGGCCTTTGTTAATAATGGCTTAGTTGGTGGAGAACTCGACTTTGAATCAGAGTTTTATTATATAGAAGAGGCTACTTCGTTTTTTGATGATGCGAGCGAGGACATTAAATTTGCTGATTTCAATGCCGATGGTTTAACCGATGTTGCCAACAAAGTTACAACTAACAACTGGGAGTTTCGTTTAGCCACCGCCCAAGGCTTTACCAACACCACAGCTATTAATAACATCACCAACGAAGAACACATCGAAATCTTTGATCATGACTTGGATGGTTATCTAGATTTCGTTTACCCAACCAACAGTAACAACAACCCATATGTTTTCCGTAAATGGAACGGCACTTCGTTTGATACCACCGGTTTAGCCACCAATGCCAGAGCGGTTAACCTCAATACAAATATAAACTTATTCCTTGATTTTAACGGTGATGGTACAGCTGATCATCTGCGCATCGATAACACTGGTGTACAAAGGCTATATCCCAGAAATGAAGTTTATATGCCTGCTGATAAGATCACCACATTTACCGATGGTTTGGGGGCTCAGAACGAAGTGTTATATCGTCCATTGACCTTTTCATCGGTTTATAAACAAGGTTCACACCAGACAGTCGGATTAAACTACGGTTCTGGTTCTCCTGTACTGGATGTGATGGGTGCGATTTATGCGGTCAGACAAGTTGAAATGGATGCCCCTGTTGAAGGTGATGAGAACTTTCATAACACCGTGCGTTATCGATATGAGAATGCCAGAGTCCAAACCGGTGGTCGTGGCTTCTTGGGCTTTGAGAAAGTCATTACAGCCACACCTGTTAGATCAGGTGATGATACTGATGAAAAAATACTGGAATCAACCACCACTTATAGACAAGACTTTCCGTTCAATGGCTTACCAGCATCAACGACGGTTCGCCAACTGGATGAAGATTTTTATGCGGTAGAGAACGTTCCAGAGGATTGTGGCGGTGATGACAGCTGTCTTCCTGAGCCTTGTTTACCTGGTGATGTGTGTGAGATCACGCCAGGCATTGATGGTAGAGGTGCTGGTGGCACCAACACTTTACTCTCTGAAGTTATTAATTCAGTGCAAAGTACCAACCCAACCAATAAAAGCACCTTTGCATACATAAATAGCACTGAAACCAAAACCTATGACCCTGATACTGGTGCCTTGCTTAAATCAGTGGTACAAACCTCAAGTCATGACAGTTTTGGTAATCCAACCACCACCACCCAAATCACAAAAGATGGTGCTGGCACAACCCTTCAAACAAACACCGTCACTAACACTTATACCAACATAACAACACCATTTGTCGGTAGTCCAAGGTGGTTGATTGGCTTACTTGAAACCTCAACCATGACTAAGACCCGCACAGGCCAAGACCCTGTGACCACTGAAACTGAATTTGACTACAACATGTTCACTGGTCTATTGGAAGAAGAACGTCACCACCCCAATGAAGGTGATGATTTATTCTTACGCATTAAGCATGAGTATGATGATTATGGGAACGAAAGTAAAGTCATATCCTGTTCCAAAGACTTAACCAGTAACCAATGCAGTAACAACACGCCAGTATCGGCTGATGAAACCAACCCAGATCATGTGCATCGTTATAACCGCATCACCTACTCCAACAATGGCAGGTACATAGATGCTACATACAACACGCTTGAACAAAAGATTTCTGATGTAGTAACTCGTGATGTGTACGGTAACCCACTGACCTCCCTTGATGTACTGGGTAGAACCACCACCAATACCTATGATGTATTTGGCAGACTCACTTCAAGTAGGAACACCCTTGGAGAATGGTCACAAACATCAAGAAGTTGGTGTACTGGGCTAACAGGCTCATTGGCTTGTCCAGCAGGTAAAAATGCAGTGATCAGAGTCAGGCAACAAACAGCAGGCGGTTCTATCTCCTACGGCTACCTTGATGTGGTAGGTCGAGAAGTGGCCAGTATCAGTAAAACCTTCAATGCCACTAATACCGCAGGTAGTGGTGATGAACGCTGGCGTATGAATCAGGTCTGGTTTGATCAATTCGGTAGGCAGGTAAAAACCGAAGGGCCTAACTTTTTAGGCTCATCAGATATTCCAGTAACCACCACTGAATATGACCGCTATTCAAGACCGACAAAAGTCACACTACCCGATAATAGTACAGAACAAATGAGCTATGACGGTTTAACTATGAGCATGACCAATGGACTTGGGCAAAGGAAGAAAGAAACTAAAAATGCTTTAGGACAACTGATAGAAGTTAAAGACTTTGATCAGGCTGGCACCAACCCCAATTACCAAAACACCCTCGCTTACACCTATAACTCACAAGACTTAGTAACTGAAATCAGAAGAACAGCAGATGATGCAAATGGAATTACAAGAACTGAACTATTATCAGAAAGCGAATATGACATTGTGGGGCGTAAATACAGCATGGATGATGTGGATTCGGGTTTGACCACCACTATGTTTAATGCTGAGGGGGATGCAATAGAAACCCAAGATGCAAAGGGGCAAATCTTACGTAACTACCATGATCAATTGGGTCGGGTTTACAATACTGAAAGTTGGGATGGCACCACCAAGCTCACCACCAGTGTCAGTAATTTCAATGCTGTTAATGGTTTATTGTTATCAGAAAGTAAAACCCTGGGTAATGAATCACAGGTTGATTTCAGCCTGACCCACCTTTATGACAATCACAACCGCGCATCAGCGACCCTGGTGAATTTTCGAGACACCGTTTGTGGTGGCTTTAACTGTAACTATGCGGCCAGAATTTATTATGATGAATTCTCAAGGGTGAAGTACCAACAAGATGCATCCACCCAAGCAGTACAAAATCATTACACCAGTGATGGATACCTACAAAGGGTGACCGATGCGGCTGATTCAAGTAAAGAGTATTACCAAATCAGAACCACTGACAAATGGGGTAACATCAGTCAAGATAGACGTGCTGGTAATAATGATCTGATCACCAATTATACCTATAACACAGCTCGTGGCTGGCTTAATGTGGTTCAATCAGATGTACAGTCCTATGCTTATGATTTTGATGTGGCTGGTAACCTGATTAGACGAGCTGATAATGATAACAATGTGTCTGAATGTTTAAAATATGATCGCTTAAACCGCCTCACTGATACCTTTCGTTTTAATAACTCTAGCCAAAACTGTAATAACACCACAGGTAACATCGACCATGCACCGATAGTTTATGATGGCCGTGGCAACATCACAGAAAAAGATGGATTAAGCTACAGCTATTCAACCGCCAGCTCAAGTAATGTCGGTCTTTCACCCCATCAGGTGCGCTCTAAAGGTGGTGCGAATTTCATCTATGATGCCAATGGTAATAACACCCGCTCAAGTGGCTTTGTTAGTGCTTCAGGTGTAACTACTAGTAGAAACATTGAATACACCGCTTTTGATAAGATCAGTCGAGTTTACACAGGAAGTATTAATAATCCATTCGAACAAAGCGAATACCGTTACGACACCTCAGAACAAAGGTTCTCAAGAATCGATACCAATAATGATGGTGAGGTTAATACCACCCACTTTATCGGTAATGTTGAGGTTGAGTACAACGCCAATGGCCAAATAGCCTTCAAACGCCAACTTGGTAACTATGCAGTCATTACTGAAACCAATAACTCTACGCAGGAAACCTACCTTTTTAATGATCATTTGGGTTCTGTTGATGTGATCACCGATGAAAATGGTAACGTGTTACAACACATGAGTTTCTCGGCCTGGGGCGAGCGCAGATTACCCAATAAT
>CALDFB010000237.1 GCA_937942365.1 uncultured Marinicella sp.
GCACGTCTGACCCGTTCTACATGTGCCAAATAAGCACTGCCATCTAAAAACTGCAATCCTCTGGGTAACGGCGCCAAGACTTCTTCCATATCAAGCTCAAAAGCATCATGTAATCCATCTTCGTTCAAATGTTGATACACGGTATTCAATTGTGGTGCAAGGCTATCCCAGTCATCCAGAGCTTGTTGCATGGTCATGGCTATTTGCGGTACTTTAATTGCTCGCGTTCCTGCTCGATTAACAACGACCAATTGGCCATCACGTGTTTGGTTATTTATACTGGTTAATTTCATTATTTCACCTGATTCTTCATTCCCGCAAAGACGGAAATCTATTAAATTAATACAATCATTTACGCCTTATTTAGATTCCCGCCTTCGCGGGAATGACGTCTTTTTATTTATCTTCTTGCCATGAGTTTACATACTCAGGCCATTCTACTTGTTCTGCAGCATCACATACTTCCAGCGGATCACGAGCATCAATCATCACCGCCACTTCCTCAGTCATGGTGTTTTTCTGAGTGAAGGCATGTTTCATCGCTTTGGGGTGAGGACCATGGGTAAACCCTGTGGGGTGTAAGGTAATCATACCTGGGTGAATATTATCTCTGGAAAAGAAATTACCAGAATGATAAAACAACACTTCATCATAGTCGTCATTGTTGTGGTAAAAAGGCACTTTCAGAGACTCTGGATTGGTCTCAAATAATCGCGGTACAAATGTACAAACCACAAACCGATTGCCTAAAAACGTGGTATGAGCAGAAGGTGGCACATGAAAACGATGACTCATCACCGGGGAAATGTCCCGCCAATTCAATACCACAGGCATCAGGTCGCCTTGCCATCCTATGGCATCCAATGGGTTGAATGGATATTTAATGGTTGATATTTTTTGTAACCTTTTGACTTGAACAGTCCAGTCATCTTCACTGTATTGGTCTTTGAAATTGTCATCAATTTCTGGTGTTCGGTACACTGCTGCATCTACTATAGCGTTGGGTCCCAACAAGCCTTTGTCTGGTAATTGATAATGTCCATTACTTGATTCAATCATCAAAATTGCACATGGGTTGGTCACTTCCAAACGCCACATGGTACCTTTAGGCAACATCAAATAATCACCTTCTTTGATCACCAGATGTCCAAAATCACAATACAAATCTGCAGTGCCTTGATGGAAAAACAACAAATCATCACCATCGGCATTCCTGACCAAATTATTCATAGAACTGTCTAAAGTCCACATGCGAATTTTTACACTGTTATTTTTCAATAACACATGGGCATCCCAAGGTGTTTCCTGACTTGAACCAAATAAATTGGTATCAAATGCACGTGGACGGTTATCCCCTTGAAAATCTGACCAACCAGTGTGCTTATTTTGATGATAAAAATGTGTAACAGGACCAAAAAAACCTTCTTTACCCATTTCCCGTTCATAACTGTCTTGAGGGAATCCTATGTGCGCTTGCTTGGCTACCTTGCCTTGTTTCTTATAAAAATTAAACCACTTGCCGTTCATATGTCACCTCCGTTTTATTATAAGTACCCACGGCGTTGTTGTTCTAATTCGATCGAGTCAAATAAGGCTTGGAAGTTACCCTCACCAAATCCTTCATTGCCTTTTCGCTGAATAATTTCAAAGAAAATAGGCCCTATGGCTGTATTGGTAAAGATTTGTAACAAAATTTGCTTCTGCGTGGCTTCATCCGCATCAATCAAGATATGATTGCGTTGCATGCGCTCCACATCTTCCTCGTGTTCTGGCACGCGGCGATCAATGATACTGAAATAAGTTTCAGGCGTTTGCATAAACTCAACACCAGCAGCACGCATTGATTCAACTGACTCGTAAATATTGTCTGTAAACAAGGCGATGTGCTGAATCCCTTCACCTTTATATTCATCCAAATATTCATTGATTTGTGATTTAGGATCTTCTGATTCATTCAACGGAATCTTAACCGATCCATTTGGACTGGTCATCGCTTTAGAAACTAAACCAGTTTTCTGACCTTTGATATCGAAATACCTGATTTCCCTGAAATCAAATAAATTTTCATAATAATGACTCCATTTTTTCATGTTTCCAAAATGAAGATTATGAGTCAGGTGATCAATAAAAGTCAGTCCAAAACCGGTAGGTGTTTGATTCATACCAACTATGTCATCAAAATCTGCTTCCAACATACTGGCATAACTGGCTTTATCCAATACATACAAAGCTGCATCGCCAATACCTCTTATTGCAGGAAAGTTCAAACCATTGGGCACATCAATTTTTTCTGAGCCACCTTTTAAGCTGTGAGCCAAAGCATCTTCTTTGTTGTCAAACACAATAGAAAAGCCACAGGCACATGGACCATGATCGGATCTGAAATCAGCGGCGAAACCCGACTCACTTTCATTGACGTAAAAATCTGTCTGACCTTGCCTGTATAAAGTGATGGGAAGCTTCTTATGCTTTTTTATGGCTGTAAACCCCATTTGCCGAAATAATTTATGCAAAGGTGCGGCATCTTTCGCTGAATACTCAATGAAACCAAAACCGTTGATGGTTGCTGACATGTTGTTGCCCCTGAAATTCTGAAGTGGACATTTTATCCGCATTTAGTTTCATATGAAACTATTTTTTGTTTCATTTGAAACTATTTACCTTTAAACTATGTGATATGGACTTAAATCAATTTTTACCTTATCAGTTATCAATCTTGAGTTTAAAAATATCCAATGGTATTGCTGAGCACTATCAAGACCAATTCGGCATCAATATTTCTGAATGGCGAGTATTGATCATTTTGTACAAAAACCCAGACATCACAGCGAAAAAGATTTCTCAATTATCACAGATGGACAAGGTGCGCATAAGCCGAACACTGAAGTCATTGGTTCAAAAAGATTATTTAACTCAAAGCCAACACCCCTTAGATGCACGTGCCAAGAATTATGAATTGAATCAACGCGGACGGTATTTGATGCGCGCTGTGATACCAGATGCATTGCGCTATGAAGAAAATTTACTCAGCCAACTCTCTGAGGAAGAACGTGAACAATTGCATCACCTGATTGGTAAATTTAATCGGATTTTGGGGTGATTTAATTAATGACAACTAATGACAATATTCATCAACCCTCTTAAGCTTTTCAAGATACTTCAATTCGCCTGTGGCTCCCTCGGAATGACTTGGTATTTTTTAAAATCCATATTTTTTTTTCGATTTAACTCAGTTTGCGGTGATTTCCTCGGTGACTGAGCGGAGCCGAAGCCTAAAATTCAACCCTTAGCTTCTAACTCATCCCACCTGTCATAAGCTGATTGTAATGTTTTTTCTATTTCTGCCAAGTCGCTGCTGGTTTTTTTAACCACAGCTTCATCTTGATGATAGAATTCTGGATCACACATTTGTTCTGATAGCTCAGCCATTTGAGCTTCTAACTGATCAATTTCGGAGGGGAGCTTTTCAAGTTCATGTTTTTCTTTGAAGCTGAGTTTGTTATCGTTTTTGACTGGGGCTGCAACTACTTCTTTTTCTACCGCTTTAATGGGTTCGGATTTTTTAATTTCTGGCACACGTCGCTGGCGCAAGTAGTCCTCATATCCACCAATGTATTCATTCACATCATAAACACCGTCAACTGGATTTTCGAACACTATGGTTTGGGTACAAACGTTATCAATAAAATCCCTGTCATGACTGATTAAAATCAATGTACCTTTGAATTCAAATAACAAGTCTTGAATGAGGTCTAAGGTTTCCATATCCAAATCATTGGTGGGCTCATCCATCACGATCACATTAGCTGGGCGTGCAAATAAGCGAGCCAATAATAAACGAGAACGCTCACCACCAGATAAAACACTGGCTGGCCCACGTATTTTTTCTGCGCTGAAGAGGAAATCTTGCAAGTAAGAAATCACATGTTTTGGTTTGCCATTGATTTCAACAAAATCTGTACCCAGCTCAAGGTTGTTTTCAACCGTATCATCATCATTGATGCTGGCTTTTAGTTGATCAAAATAAGCCACTTCTATACCAGTACCTAATTTAACAGAACCAATCTGAGGTTCTAATTCACCCAATAACAATTGCACCAAAGTGGTTTTACCCACTCCGTTAGGGCCAATGATGCCCACTTTATCACCACGCATGATTTTTGTGGTCAAACCCTCAACAATGGTTTGCTTGCCGTATTTGAATCCTAAATTATGGGTCACAATGACTTTTTTACCACTGGCATCAGCTACATTAATAGCCGCTTTGGTAGCACCAGATTGGGTGCGACGATTTTTGCGTTCTTCACGCAAGGCCAGCAGGTCTTTGACCCGGCTTTCACTGCGAGTCCTTCTGGCTTTGATTCCTTGGCGAACCCAGACCTCTTCTTGACTGAGCTTTTTATCCAGGCGCTCCCATTCTTTGAACTCAGCATCTAACCTGTCTTCACGTCTGACTAAATAGGTGTCGTAATTACAATCGTATTGATAAATTTTACCGCGATCCAATTCTAAAATTCCGTTGGCGATACTCTTTAAAAAAGTTCTGTCATGAGTCACAAAAACCACCGCACAGTGTAGTTTATTGACCATATCCTGTAGCCATAAAATGCTTTCTATATCAAGGTGATTGGTTGGCTCATCCAACAACAACACATCCGGCATTTGAACCAGAGCGGCGGCTAAATTAATGCGTCTTCTCACACCACCGGATAATGATTTGATGACATCATCAGCGTTCAGTTTGAGTTTGGTACTGACCACATCTATTTGTTGTAATAATTCCCAACCATTGTTTTCATCTATAACCTGTTGGTATTCAGCCATTAAATCTGGATCCGAAGCCGTTTCATATCGTTCCAGAGCCTCACCTACTTTTCCAAGTGCATGTAATAAGAACTGCCTGACGGTTAAATCTGACTCGTTGACTGCTGATTGTTTCATCATGGCCACTCGCATACCATCTTGCTTAACCACTTGACCATCATCAATGGGAATTTCTCCAGCCATGATTTTAAGTAAAGTTGACTTGCCTTCACCATTGCGGCCTATTAAAGCCAGTTTTTGACCTTTTCTGATGGTGAGATTAACCGCATCTAAAATAGGATGCGCACCAAAATCTATGCTGACTTGATCAAAACTGAGTAAGGACATGATTAACATTCATTTAAAACTGCTGGTCATTGTATTCAGATTATCCGGAACCACAAGCCGCAAATAAATTAATCACTGTTTTTATTGATTCTGCTGACCAAATTTGACACATTACAACAGGGTGAAAAAAAATATAAATTATCTTAACGACTAAAGTGACCGCCTTCACACTTTTGCTTATACTTTCGCTACGTTATGATCCAATTATTGCAACACACCACTACAATGGTATGCTCCTTATGCTAAAAAAATACATTGAAAACTGTACCTAAACTCAATTTGAACATACCTGATCACACCATATTAGATAAAATTGGCGATGGTGGCATGTCAACAGTATATTTGGGCAGGCAAATTTCTTTACAGCGTAAAGTTGCCATTAAAATTTTAAAAAAATTGGTGACCGACGATAAATCTTTGGCTGAACGATTCGTAGATGAAGCCAAGACTGTTGCTTCACTGGATCACCCACACATCATCAGTATTTACGAAGCCAAAAAATTACCATCAGGTTTGGCTTATTTCACCATGCCTTATTTGACTCATGGAGATTTTGGCGAGATCATTTGTACCAACTCGGATCACTTGATTGAGCTTTTGTGCCAAATATGCGATGGTTTGGCTCATGCACACAAACATGGTGTGATTCATCGAGACCTTAAACCAGACAACATTCTGTTTGATCAATTCGGACGCATTAAAATTGCTGACTTTGGCATCGCCATTTCACAAAACGCTAAACGTCAGACCAAAGAAACTCAATTATTAGGCAGTGCTCATTACATGAGCCCTGAACAAATACAATCGAGAAATATCAGCTATCAAAGTGATATCTATAGTTTAGGTTGTATTATTTATGAAAAACTAACTGGTGATCATGTTTTTGAAGCGGGGAATGATTTTTCAATCCTGATGTCGCACATCAATAAACCCTTGCCTGAATTACCCGATACATTAAAAGAGTGGCAGACCATTATTGATCGGTGTCTGGCCAAAGACCCTGAAGAACGTTTTAATGATGTTGAAGCACTGAAAGATGCACTGCTGGCCATCAAATACAGTAAACAAGAAAATGTCGAACAGAGTAAACCAATACCTAAAGCCAAAAAACATATTAGGCCACTCTATCTAGTTGTTGCAGCAGGTGTTCTGATGAGCACCTTACTGGCCGCATTCTTTTTAAGTAAAAAAGCGGATAACGAAGCTGAAGATGCCAAACAACTGGAGGCAACACAGTTACTCGCTCAACAAAATGCCGAAGCCTTACAAGCCAAACAAGATCAATTAGCGGCTTTGGAACTAAAAATTGCAGTGGTTGAAAAAAATGACCAAGCAGAAGAAGAGATTGTTGATATAACAGGTAATCTAGACAATGAAGACATCAATAAAATGTCAATCCAAATGCGACTCAATGAAGCCAGAAATTTATTGATCCGTAAACGTCTGACTAAACCCAAGGGTGAAAATGCAGCTGACAAATTCCAAGCCATATTACTGGAAAAACCCGATAACCAAGCCGCCAAAGATGGTCTGAACCAAGTGGGTCATCACTACTTTGAATTGATTGACGAAAAATTATCTAATAATGAAATCGCAGAAGCATTGAAATATATCAACTCTCTGAATGATTATATCGACAATTACCAAATTGATCGCAACCTATTTGAACCTCAAACCAGTAGAATCAGTTCTATTACCAGCGACCTGGTAAGCAAAGCAGTGAACACACGACGTAAAAATGGTTTGGCTGAACAATACCTACAGATTACGTCCTTACTTTTACCTAATTATAAATCAGTCCAGGAATTAACATCAGCCTACAACAACATTCCTCAAACCGGATTAAAAGTATCGGATCAATTGGGGCATGAATTTATTTATTTTGCCGTTGAAAATAATTCAGGCCTACAGGACTTTATGTTTGGCAGCAATGAGGTAACAGTTGAACAATTCGCCCGATTTGCAGGAGAAAGATTCACTGAACAAAAGTGTCACCACTATGATAAAAAAGTTTTTTTCAAAAAAACTTGGCTCAAAACACCTTTTGATCAAACCAATCAACACCCAGTTGTTTGTATCACCGCTTCACAAGCCCAAGACTATGCCCAATGGCTAAGTAACCAAACAGGACAAAAGTATCGTTTAGCCAGTGCAGGTGAATTTGAGTACATAAATCAACAATTACAACCACAAGCCAATTGCCAAAATGCCAATTTAGCCGGTACAGAAGTGGCATCAGAAAAAAAAGCCACAGACAACAAATACAGTTGCGATGATAAGCAGATCTTTACCGCTCCGGTCAATAGTTTTGCTGCCCAGAACCAAATATCCAACTTCAATGGCAATGTCAGTGAATGGGTGACAGGCTGTACTGGACAAGCCAACTGTGCAATTGGAAACTCTTGGCGGTCTGGTTCTGACAGCTCCAACACCACAGCGCTGCGATCAGCACCCAACGAAACCCACTCTCATGTTGGGTTTCGCTTGGTCAGAGAATTTTAAAAACCAGCCATCAGTTGAGATCAGGTAAACCTTTAAAAAAACGGGCGTTGGCCTGAGGTCCAAAACGACTCAAGTCACCATTGGCTTGATTTTTCCAAATCACAGCACCACTGCGGTTATCAAATAACAAGCCTGTAGAGTGTGCTACTCCGATAGGTGTGGCAATACCAATATAAGCACCACCAGTTGCACCTGCTGTTAAACCTACAGATAATAAACTGACCCCCATGGCTTTCATAAAAGAAATTCTGGGCATAACGGCTCTGATATGAAACACCCCTATCCTTGAGTCAGTTGTTAACTTAGGTGAGATGGCAGTTTCTGATTCGGAGAAATACAAAGAATTCATCCGTAAATCATCATAAAATTCTTGAGTCTTCTTAGATACTGGAACAAATGCAACACTTTGTGCATCAGCAAACGAAGTCATCAAATCATATTGAAATGACTCTTGATAGTCAGAGTCCAAATAAAAGGGTGGATAAATCAATTCTTCTTGTAACTGACCTTGTAGGTAATGCTCGAAACCATTTTCAGGATTCAGTCCCAAACCACTGCTGACCAAAGCAAAATCGATAGAACCGTTATATCCCTTATCTCGCAGAGCTGTTTCAATGACATTTTTTAACCCATTGATTTGTTCCATGTTTTTATCTTCCGGATAATCGACCAATTTCCCCACATCATCAACCACATGGAGGTAATCATAAACCACGATTATATGGTCCAATTTTGGCTCGTTAGTTTGTGGATTGATGTAATCGAATTTTGGTGCACATGCTGTCATTAAAAACAGCACGAATAAAAGAGTGAGCGTACGGATATTCATATGGAATCCTCCCAGAAAAAAAACCAAGGTATCACATGACAACTAAATCGAAATTTTTTGTGCTTACTGACCTTAAGGAGTCCCTGATAAATAAAAATAGGGTACCCACAAGGGGCAAACCCTACAACAGTTCGTTTGAACTTTCATCATTGCATATGTCAGATTTATATTTTGTTTAACATGCTGCAATCAATAACGTTTGGTAAAACTCCGTAGGACGTA
>CALDFB010000238.1 GCA_937942365.1 uncultured Marinicella sp.
CGATAAAACAGGCCCATGAATCTTTGCAATGGTGTCTTTGTTATTACAACGATCACCATCATTGAATAAAAGCTCAACTTGCACCGACGAATCAAAAAGTAAAAAGCTCTGTTTGAAAACCTCAAGGCCAGCAATGACGCCGTCTTGTTTCGCAATGAGTTTAGCTTCACACTGTTGTTGGGTTGGAAAAATGGCTTCGCTGGTTAGGTCGCCTGTTTGAATGTCTTCAAGCAGGGCGCTGGCGATGATGTGACGATAGTTTACTGGATTCATAAAGTTTTTGTGTCGCAGGCATTTGATATGACTGTTAAAATATACGCTCAATTTAATGAACCATTATTATCTTTGACCCGCCGATGAAGCACAAGAGCCAAAGTAAAAAAGACACAATTAACCACATTCATAAGAAATATATGAAGTTGGCGCTGCGTTTGGCTGCTCATGGCATGTTCACAACGGGTGCCAACCCTCGTGTGGGCTGTGTCATTGTCCAAAAAGATCAGGTAGTCGGTCAAGCCCATCACCAAAGGGTGGGTGAAAGACATGCAGAGGTGTTGGCGTTGCTTGCAGCAGGTCATGATGCTAAAGACGCCACCGCTTATGTCACCCTTGAGCCATGTAGTCATGTAGGTAAAAACCCGCCTTGTGCGGATGCTTTGATTGAAGCTGGAATTAAAAAGGTGGTCGTTTGTAACGATGACCCCAATCCGTTGGTTTCAGGACAAGGTTTTAAGAAGCTTGAAAAAGCAGGTATTAAAGTCACTCGTGGTGTATTGAAAAAGAAAGGTGAGGCATTAAACCGTGGATTCTTACATCGAATGCGAACTGGGTTGCCTTGGGTCAGAACCAAATCAGCTCAATCTCTTGATGGTCGAACGGCGATGGCCAATGGAGAAAGCTATTGGATTACAGGTGAAAAAGCGCGTGCGGATGTGCAGTACTGGCGTGGCAGAAGTGGTGCTGTTGTTACGGGGGTTGAAACGGTTTTAACTGATGATTGTCAGTTGAATTTTCGCCCAGGCTTGTTGTCCAAAAAATACCTGAAATTAGCAGAAAATAAAGATATTAGTCAACCACTTAGGATAATTATTGACAGTGAATTAAGAACTCCTCTTGATGCTCGAATTCTCAATCAAACCAATGAGGTGATGATTGTCACAACCGTTGCCGATAAGTTGAAACTAGAACCTTATCTTAATTCAGGTATACGAGTTGAAACTATGCCTGGTGCCAATGGCCAAGTTGATTTGCAGCAATTATGCCAATATTTAGGTTCACAAGAAATCAATGAAGTTTTGATAGAAAGTGGGGCGACCTTAAGTGGCGCATTTTTATCAGCTGGATTGGTGGATGAAATGATCGTTTATACCGCTCCGGTTTTGATGGGACATTCTGGAAGACCTTTATTCAAATTAAACATTGAAGAAATGTCAGAACGACACCATATTGAAGTGACATCAATAAAATCATTAGGTAAAGATTGGCGATTACGTGCTTTACCACGAAAAGAAGCTAAATAATATGTTTACAGGTATCATTCAAACTGTTGGCCAAGTCATTGATAAAAAACATAAATCAGGTGATTTGAGATTTGTGGTTAAAACCAATTTTTCACAGCCAGAAAAAATACGATTAGGTGATTCAATTGCCATGGATGGTGTCTGTTTAACGGTCACTGAAATTGAAGAAGATCAAGTGGCTTTGGATGTGTCGGTTGAAACAGTCAATAAAACCACAGTAAGTCATTGGCAAATAGGTAGTCAACTAAACCTTGAACCTGCCATGACATTGGCTGATCAATTAGGTGGTCATTTGGTATCGGGACATGTGGATGCCAAGGGCACATGTGTTGCCAGAGAAGTCAGTGCCCGTTCTGAAATCTTTGAATTTCAAATTCCAGTTGAACTGATGAAATTTGTTGTGACGAAAGGGTCCATTACCATCAATGGAGTCAGTCTCACAGTTAACAGCATTAAAGACAACATCCTTTCAGTCAATTTAGTGCCACATACCATGACCCATACCAATCTGGGTGATTTAAAGATCAATGATGAAGTGAATATCGAAGTGGATACCATTGCTCGGTATGTAGAAAAAATGTTACAACCCCATAAGAAACCGGCTTAAACCTCAGGACAATGTCATGAAAGTAGTAGAACAACAAACTAACATCAGCCTTAATACCACCGAAGAGCTCATCGCTGATATCAAGGATGGAAAAATGGTGATCTTGATGGATGATGAGGACCGAGAAAATGAGGGTGATTTGGTCATTGCTGCCAATGCCGTAACTCCTGAAGTGGTTAACTTCATGGCTAAATATGCCCGCGGTCTGTTGTGTTTAACACTGATGCCTGAACAATGTAAAAAATTAGAATTACCATTGATGGTTGATAATAATACGGCACAATTGGCGACTAATTTCACCGTATCTATAGACGCAGCAGAAGGCATCACCACCGGCATATCTGCTTATGATCGTTACAAAACAGTCATTGATGCCGTACAAGTTAATGCCAAACCCAGCGATGTTGTGGTACCGGGCCATATTTTTCCATTAATGGCGCAACAAGGTGGCGTGCTTTCCAGAGCCGGACATACCGAAGCTGGCTGTGATATAGCCATGTTAGCTGGACGTTCCCCGTCGGCTTTGATTGTGGAAATCATGAATGATGATGGCAGCATGGCTCGACGTGAAGATTTGATTAAATTTTCAGCAGAACATGATTTAAAAATAGGTACCATTGCTGACTTGATCGAATACCGAATGATGAATGAAACCACTGTGTCGGTTACAGATGAATTCACTTATGAAACTCAGTGGGGTACTTTTCAGGTTAAAAAATTCATTGATCGCATCACTGAAACTGAACATTTGGCCTTTTACCTGGGTGATTTAAAACAGGATACAGCAGAACCTGTGAGGGTGCAATATGGTCATTTCTTCCGTGAGTTAAGAGGCTTGAATTCTTCGGATGATTATTGGACAGCCCAACGGGCCATGAAAACCATAGCTGAAAACGGCAGTGGTGTGATGGTTGTACTTAACTCAAATGAATCTGTACCGATAGAAATCGATACATTAGCAACAAGTGAAGGTGGTGCGAAAAAAAGCAAAGAAAATTATGCTTACCAAAATGTAGGTATAGGTTCACAAATATTAAAGAATTTAGGTGTGGGCAAGATGCAATTGATGAGCCCGGAAATTCGTTTTCCTGCCTTGTCTGGTTTTGGTTTAGAAATCACCGAGTTTATTTCATACAAAGGATAAGAAGAGTTTAAAGTTTATGAAAATTGCTATCATCACCGCACCATTTTACCGACATATCAATGAAGGCTTATATCAAGGTGCCACTGACTATCTAAATCGTGAGAACATTGAGTATGAAAGATTCGATGTTACTGGTGCATTGGAAGTGCCATTGGCATGCCAGTATTTAGCTGAAACCAATCGTTTTAACGCCATTGTGGCTTTGGGAGCCGTTATTCGTGGAGAAACCGCTCATTTCGATCATGTTTGTGAACAAAGTGCCAGAGGTATCATGAATGTTTCACTGCAACACAATTTACCGATCGGTAATGGAATCATCACTGTTGAAAACGAGAAACAAGCCTTGGCTCGTTCCAGTGTGGATGAAAGTTTAGGCAAAGAAAACAAAGGTAAAGAAGCAGCACAAGCAGCTGTGGGTTTGTTGAGAATGCGCAAAGAAATTTTATAAATGCCTGCAGAGCCTATGACACAATTCATTACTCAGGCCAAATTACCGACAGAATTCGGTGAATTTGTGATCCATGTTTTTGAGCATCAAGGTCAAGAGCATTTAGTGCTGAGTCAAGGCCAGTTCAAGGCTGAAGATGTGGTACTCACTCGGGTACATTCTGAATGTTTAACTGGTGATGGTTTATTCAGTCTGCGCTGTGACTGTGGGCCGCAATTAGCCTATGCCATGGAAAAAATTGCTCAAACGGGTCAAGGCATGATCATCTATCTGCGCCAAGAAGGTCGTGGCATTGGCTTAACCGAAAAAATTAAAGCCTATCAGTTACAGGACCAAGGTTTAGATACTTTTGAGGCCAATGTCAAATTAGGCCACCCTCCTGATAACCGCAATTACGATATGCTGGCAGCTGTGTTTCAACATATGGGTGTGTCTCAAGTTAAATTGATGACCAATAATCCCGATAAGATAAAGGCCATTGAGTCTCAAGGTGTTGAAGTGATTGATCGCATTGCCATTCAAGTGGGGCATAACTTGCATAACCAGAGTTACCTTAAAACCAAGAAGGATAAATTTCTGCATTTGGATTGATTCTTGTAGTCAATCACCCATTTCACTTCGGCTCCGCTCAGTGTGCGATATTGAATAAAACTGTTCAGTGTGCGATACCCAGTAAAACCGTTGGCTGAGCGGAGCCGAAGCCATGTAATTTATAAAGCCTTACCTCTGGCTTTCACAGCAAGAAAAACACCCTCAATGTACAAGTTGAGCTTTTTGATACTTATAAGCGTATCGGGTTGACTGAAGTCAACAATCCAGGTGCTAGTTCTGTTGTGTTGTCGGCTTCAGCCGACTTGGGATGTCTCAGAATGACATGCTGCAATTTTGCTGTGTTTTTACTTTGATACAAGAAAAACACCCTCAATGTACAAGTTGAGTTTTTTGATTCTTATAAGTGCATCGGGTTGACTGAAGTCAACAATCCAGGTGCTGGTTCAGTTGGATTGTCGGCTTCAGCCGACCTGAGATGCGTCAGAATGACATGCTGCAATTTTCTATGTTTTTAATTTGATACAAGAAAAACAACCCCAATGCACAACGGGTATTTTTAATATTCAAGTAAAAAGTTCTATATCAACCACCCCACCTTAATAGATTCAAATATTCACGTCTGGTTTTGGGGCCATAAGTGTTGAAATGAGGGTTGGGGTTATTCATGTAGTTTTGTTTGGCCTTAGCGACGCTATCTTTTTGAATAAAATGTGCCACTTCTTGGGCGCTGATTTGGTAAGGTTTGGTGGCATTCAGGCCGAAAATTTTAGCTTTTTGGTTTCTACTGATGGCAGAATATTCATGTCTTTCTTGAAATTCCTTGGAAATTTGAAAGGTTCGAAACGCTTGGATTTGATCTTGAGGTGAACCGTACCAAATAGAATCAGTACCCCACAATACGTTGTCTTCACCGATGTATTTAATCAATTTTGCCATCACATGAGCAGCCTGGTTGAGGTCTCGCATGAGAAAGCGCCAAGTACTCCCCAATTCTGCGTAAACATTGCTGTTGGGTTTGATTTGATGTTTAAGTACAGAGTGAATCAATGAGTCCACACCGCGGTTGTCATTGTCATGGTGGAAAGCTTTTTCAACATAACTCTGGTCAAAACCTGAATGGTAGATGATGAAATTCATATCAGGATAAAGCTTGGCAACTTGACCAACATCATCACACAGACTATGTTCAAAAGATTTCGGGCCAAAAGGTATGCCTTTGTGAATGCAAATGTTTTTAACGCCTAATTTTTGTGCTTTTTCAATCATGGCTAAACCCACATCATCACTGAGCCAGTAACCAACGCCGTCTGGGCCGAATTGAGTATATGTTTTATAAGCTGAAATTTTCCATTCACTGGCAAGGGCATCCATTAGCTCCAAATCACCGGGTTGATTGGGGTTGACCCTGCCGTGCAATAACAAGCGATGATTACCATCCATTTGGTCGATAATTTGGCGAGTGGCGTCGGCTTCCTGGATGGTTAAAGGTTCGCTGTCGGCAGCAGAGGGAACAAATGAAAGGACCATCAGGTCTGTATCAGAATCCATAAATACATCTTTAATGAATGCATCACTGCCAAAACAGTTTAAATATTCACGATTAGATTTGTTGGTCGTTGCATCACATTGGGCGTTAGGTAAAGATGACAAAGGCATGGCTTGTTCAGGCAGTTTCTTAAGCCAATCTCCATTGGGGTTAACAAAATGCCCTTGTACATCAAAAATAAATTCATGACCGTTGACCTCTGCCAGTGCCACTTCTGAGTCTTTGCCGGACTCAGTTGACAATTGATAATACCCACCTGTCATTCCAAATTGAGCAAAAGCTGAATTAAATGCCAATAAAGTAGAAGCGACACCACAGCTTGATTGCAAAAATTTCCGCCTACTTTGATTGGTATATTTGGCATTTGTTGAAGCAGATTGTTCGGCTGTGAAATTGGCTAATTGCTGTGGTTGACCTAACTGTATTGGCGCAAACTCTCCATTACTGGTTGAATCCAGTTTGATGGGTAACTTAGTCTTTTGGTTTGTTGTCATAAATCACTCTCAGTTGGGTTTTATTTAATATTACCCAAATTCATAGGCAGTTTCCACGTAATGAGTCATCTTCTGAATAAACCGTGACCAATGACCTATGAGGTGAGCTGTATTCAATGACCTACAGCCCATGTAATGACCCTCGCTTTCATGTTCAAATAATTAGGAAGGGTTAAGTGGGAATCCTTAAATATCAATGAAATCAAAGTGATTGATTAAGTTTTTTTCTTATAGGCCAAAAGTACTGAATCTCAAATATTTTGTAACTATCTGAAATTTCCCGCGTTAATCAGCTAAATAGTCGTCATCCACTAACTGTTGTTAAAAGAGGAAAAAATTGTGAAAACATTACTTAAGATTGTCGCACCATTATTAGTTATTGTTATCAGTGTATATGTGGTTAAGGCTTTGGCTGCTGCTAAACCGGAACCCGAAAAGAAAGAGCCCACTCAACGTTTAATTTCATTGTATGTTGACGAAGTTAAAACAGAAACAATCACGCCAGGTGTTCAAACTCAAGGTGAAGTTAAACCCAAAACAGAAATTGACTTAATTGCACGAGTTTCTGGCCATGTAATCAGTATAGCCAGTGAATTTGCTGAAGGTGCGGAATTCAACCCCAAAACCACTTTGATCAAAATTGATGACACAGATTACAAAGTCGCTGTTATCAGGGCTGAAGCACAAGTCTCTGCGGCACAAGTGGTGTTAGAAAGAGAACTGGCCAATGCAAAAATGAAACAAGATACCTGGTTACAAAAGGACCGCTCAGTTAAGCCAACAGACTTTGCTTTGAATAAACCTCAGGTTCAAGACGCTCAAGCACAACTTCGTGCAGCTAAAGCCAATTTAAAAGAAGCTAAGCTTAATGTGGCAAGAACTTCTATCAAAGTACCCTTTAAAGGTCGTGTGATCAATAAAATGGTTGGTGAAGGTCAATACATTGCTGCTGGTACCAGTTTAGGCAAAGTATTTGCCACTGATGTGGTTGAAGTCAGATTGCCACTTACCGATACCCAATTAACCGAATTAGATTTGCCCATGGGCTATATGGCTCAAGAGGGTGAAGGTCCAGTGGTTGAATTTACCAGCAGCATGGGTCGTTCTCAACACAGCTGGCAAGGTCGAATCCTCAGAACCAACGCATCTATTGATCAGCAAACCAGGTTAATTTATGCAATCGCAGAAGTTCAGGATCCTTATGGTAAAGGTGCAGATTTTGGCGTTCCTTTTGCGGTAGGCATGTTTGTTCAAGCCAATATAGCTGGTGTTGAATCGAAACAAGCCTTAGTTATTCCTCGTGATGCACTCCGTAATGCAGACAAAGTTTACGTGGTAGACCAGGACAATAAATTAGATATCAGGTCTGTAGACGTGATATCCACTTCAACTGAACGTGTGCTGATCAGTGCGGGAGTTGAAGTAGGTGAAAAAGTCGCGGTCTCAACTTTGCCTAATGCGGCGCAAGGTATGTTGGTAGAACCTGTTAATAAAAATGAAGCACAAATGGTTACACAACTTTAAGGTGACATAATGAATCGATTGATAGCTTGGTGGGCAAATAATTCAGTAGCAGCTAATTTGTTGATGGTAGGGATTTTGATTGCAGGGTTCATTGGCTTTAATCAGTTAGAGCGCGAAATGGATCCTCAAGTTAAGTTTCCTGGGTTACAAATCAGTGTCAGCTGGCCTGGAGCGTCACCACAAGATGTTGAAGAACAATTGGTGGCACGCATTGAAGAATCGGTCAGTGACATGGATGCCATTGAATGGGTGCGTTCATGGTCTGGTGAAGGGTACGGAGAAGTGTCTATCTTGGCAGAGCAACAAGTGGATTTCACTCAATTCATGAATGACGTGAAAATAAGGGTTGATTCGATCTCGACTTTTCCAGGTGATATAGAGCAACCCATTGTGACCCAATGGGTTAATCGAAATGAGTACATACGAATTGCTGTCCATGGTGATTTAAACGAAAGAGAATTAAAGCATTTGGCTGAAAAGCTCAGGCGTGAAGTGGCCCAATTACCTGCCATCACAGTGGTGCAATTATTTGGCACCCGTGAAGAAGAAATTTCGATTGAAGTGGGTGAGGATGCGCTGAAGAGATACGGTATCACTTTCTCTGATGTGGCATCTGCCATACGAAACTCATCAATGAGCCAGTCATCTGGTACCGTTCGAACTGAAGTGGGCACTTATCAATTAAAAGTACGCAGCCAAGCAGATACTGAAGCAGATTTTGCTGCAATTATTGTTAAAGAAACAACCGATGGTGGCGTAATCAGGGTAGGGGATGTGGCCACTGTAGTTGATGGATTTGAAGACAATCCTATTTTAGCCACACTGAATGGCGAGCCTGGCGTATTGATTCAAGTCATGACCACAGAAATCATGGACATAGTAAAAGCTTCTGATTCAGTCAAACAGTGGTTAGATTCGAAGCAAGGCACTTTACCCAATGGCGCTAAATTAACCTTGTGGAATGACCAAGCAGAAGATTTCAAAGGCCGCATGCAAACCATCAGCAGTTCAGCCTTATTGGGCTTGGTTCTGGTGCTGTTTGTTTTGATGTTAACCTTACGACCTAAAGTGGCATTCTGGGTGGCTGTTGGGATTGGTACTGCCTATGCGGGCGCTTTTGTTTTCTTACCTACGGTTGGCGTTTCTTTGAATATGTTGTCGACATTTGCCTTTTTACTGGTATTAGGAATTGTGGTTGATGATGCCATTGTAGTGGGTGAGGGCATCCACAGTGAATCAACCAGGTTAGGAGGTGGTGTTAAATCTGCCATATCAGGTGCTCAGCTGGTATCTAAACCAGTTATATTCGGAGTCTTAACAACCATCATGGCTTTCATGCCTTGGCTGTTCTTAGGTGGTTCAACCAGTGAGTTTACCCGTCACATCACATGGGTGGTGATATTGGCCTTGGCATTTTCATTGATCGAGTCATTGTTAATCTTACCAGCCCATTTATCCTCAATGAAACCCCGTAAAGAGCAAAATCGGTTTGGACGCATGCAAAAAGCCATTGCCAATAGCATCGTCAGTTTTGCTCAGAAACAATATCGTGCTATAGGACAATGGGCATTGAATCATCGATATTTAACCACCAGCGTGTTCTTGGGGATATTAATCATCGGCTTTGGTATGTTTAATAATGGCTTGGTGAAAAGAAGTTTTAATCCTGAGATTGAATCAGATGAAATCATTGTTAATGTGGTGCTTCCAGAAGGTGCTCCTTACAGCCGTGCATTAGAGATATTAGCGCAGCTGCAAAATGCAGAAAAAGCATTGGAAGATGAGGTCAATGAAAAAACTGATGGACAAGGTGGATTGATAGAAAATTGGTACACCCGCTCTCGTCGTGACAGCGTCATTGCCATTGTAAAACTGACACCGCCTGAGGAGCGTCCAGCTGCTGTTCAAGACATGTCGGCCAAAGAAGCTTCAGTTAGGTTGCGTGAATTGATGGGAGACGTGCCAGATGCCAAAGAAGTCTCAGTTCAATACCAACAAGGCAACAATGACCCCAGTTATGAATTATCAATCAGGCATCCAGATCTAGATATATTAAGAGCGGCTACCAATGAACTAGAAGATCAATTGCGTACTTATGAAAATTTATATGATGTACGTAATAACCTGGAAGGAGCTTCCGAGGAGATCAGGTTGACTTTGAAACCTGGTGCGACTAAGTTGGGTTTAACTTTGGCAGACATCAATCGCCAAGTCAGACAGGCTTATTTCGGTGAAGAAGTACAGCGAGTGCCTAGAAATGGTCAGGATGTCAGGGTTAAAGTCCGATATCCAGTTGAATCAAGGCGCTCTATTGAAAGCTTAAATAACTTTTTTGTCAGAACCACTGATGGTCGTGAACTGCCTTTGTTATCAGTGGCCGACCTAGAATATGCACCGGGTATTAAAAGCATTCAGCGCTGGAATGGCAACCGTGCTGCCAGAATCAGTGCTGATTTGAAAGACAATGTCAGTGATGACATCAATCAAGACATGGAAGAAAACTTTTACCCAGCATGGGAAGCCAAATACCCCGGAATTATTCGAGGTTGGGTAGGTCAAGCAGAAGG
>CALDFB010000239.1 GCA_937942365.1 uncultured Marinicella sp.
GGGCCCAATGAATTATTTCTTTAAGAATCATGACAATAAATATAAAAAAACGTATTAAAAACAGCTTTTATTGTTTTCAAATACAAATTTTACTGAATTTAGCTCCAAACTCATCTAATGATTGATTTACAATAATTAGAATTGAATCTTTAAAATAGTGAAATGATTAAACTAACCATCAATAGCAAACTCACCCAATTAGATGCCAGCGAAGAAATGCCTTTACTGTGGGCATTACGCGATGTTGCAAAACTCACTGGCAGTAAATATGGTTGTGGCAAGGGTATTTGCGGAGCCTGCACAGTTCATATTGATGGCCAAGCGATGCGTTCATGTATCACCCCCATGTCTTACGCTAAAGATAAATCGATCACCACCATTGAAGGGTTATCCGAACAGGGCAACCACCCTGTACAACAAGCCTGGCTAGATCACAACGTTGCCCAATGCGGATACTGTCAGACCGGTCAAATCATGTCTGCTTCGGCTTTACTTGCCCAAAACTCATCCCCGAGCGATGAAGACATTGATGCAGCCATGGCCGGAAATATTTGTCGCTGTGGCACTTACCCAAGAATTCGTGCTGCCATAAAAACGGCAGCAAAATCTACAGCGCTTCAAATGGGCACTGAAACTAAGGAGGCCAAGTCATGATTAAAAAAATCAGTCGCAGGAAATTCTTGCAAGGTACAGGCCTGGCATCTGGAACTTTGGTTTTAGGGGTACAGTTTTCACCCGCAATGGCTAAATCTAACTCGACATTCAGTTTTGCACCCGATGTTTTCGTGGCCATGGATGAAACAGGTCAAGTGACCATCGTTTCACACCGCAGTGAAATGGGTCAAGGCATACGCAGTACCTTGCCTTTATTGGTTGCAGATGAAATGGAGGCTGACTGGAATCGCGTCACCGTTAAACAAGCCATTGGCGATGCCAAATACGGCAGCCAAAACACCGACGGTTCCCGCAGTGTCAGAAAAAATTATCAGAAGCTCAAAGAAGCCGGTGCCATCATGCGCACCATGTTACAACAAGCCGCTGCCAAGATTTGGTCTGTCCCTGCGGCTGAAATAAAAATTGAAAATCACCATGCCGTACATAAAAGTCAATCATTGGACTTTAAAGAGTTGGCCAAAATTGCCAGTAGTTTAGAAGTGCCTGAACGAGCCAGTCTTACACTTAAAACAGAAGATCAACAAAAATATGTTGGCAAACAAGACATGAAAAACCTAGACGGGCAGGCCATTGTTGATGGCAGTGCTGAGTTTGGCTTTGATGTAGATTTACCGGGAATGAAAACAGCTGTGATCGCTCGACCCCCAGTGGTTTTTGGCACAGTTAAAAGTTTTGATGCCAGCGATGCATTAAAGGTTCCTGGTGTCGTTAAAGTCATTGAAATGCCAGCACTAACTCCTCCAGCTGCTTTTAAAATGCTTGGAGGAGTCGCAGTTATCGCTGAAAACACTTGGGCAGCCATTAAAGGTCGCGAAGCCTTAAAAATTGAATGGGATCACGGCAGCAATGCCAGTTACAGCACCAAAGATCACGAAGCGACTTTTATCAAAGCCTTAGAAAATCCTCAAGAAGTGGTTCGTAAACGTGGCGATATAGAACAAGCAAAATCAACAGCTCATAAAACCATTGAAGCCGAATATCATGTCGCAGGTTTAGCACACGCCACCATGGAACCACCAGCAGCCACTGCTCGAATTAACGGTGATACTGTAGATGTCTGGGCTTGTACCCAAACCCCTCAAGCTGCTCAAGGTAATGTGATGAGTACGTTAGAAATTCCCAAAGAAAATGCAGCCAATGTAAAAATCAACGTCACTTTGTTGGGCGGTGGTTTTGGACGAAAATCCAAACCTGATTATGTGGCAGAAGCAGCTTACTTGGCCAAGATGAGTAAACTCACTGTCAAAGTTATCTGGACCCGTGAGGATGAAATCCAACATGGTTATTACCACAGCCCCAGCTATCAGAAGTTACAAGCCTCACTAGATGATAAAAACAATGTCAGCAGCTGGTACCATGCCATGGTCAATCACCCCATTGGCGCCACATTTAACCCCGCTGCCAAGACGGCTGGCAGTGTAGATATGGGCCAAGGTGACATGATGTTTGATGTACCTAACATCAAAATTGCTTTGGGTGAAACCGAAACTTTCATGCGAATAGGTTGGGTTCGCTCAGTGACCAACATCAACAATGTATTTGCTGCCTCATCATTTGTTGATGAATTGGCGCATGCAGCTGGTGAAGACTCCAGAGATTTTTTACTGGACCTTATAGGTAATGACCGCACCGAAGATTTTAATGCCGATGGCTATAAATACGGTAATTATGGCGAATCAGCCGAACTTTACCCGGCTGAAACCAGTCGTTTAAAACAAGTTATTAAAAAAGCAACCGAAAAAGCCAACTGGGGCCAAGACCTACCTAAAGGCTCCGGCATGGGTGTGGCAGCATGGCGCAGTTTCTTGAGCTACATTGCAGTGGTGGTCAGAGTATCAACCGATGGCAGTAAAGTAAAAATAGATGACATTCATGTGGCCATCGATGCGGGCAAGATCCTCAACCCTGATCGGGTCAAATCACAAATGGAAGGTTCCGCCATTTTCGGTACCTCTTTGGCATTTTATGGCGAAATCACCGCTAAAGATGGCATCATTGAACAAGGTAATTTCCATGATTACCAAATGTCTCGCATCAATCAGATTCCTGACATCCATACACACATCATAAAAAGTGATGCCCTGCCAACAGGTGTTGGCGAACCGGGGTTACCTCCTTTTGCCCCAGCCTTATGTAACGCCATTTTTGCAGCCAGTGGGAAAAGGCATCGCAGATTGCCTTTGAAAGATTTACAACTCACATAAATCATAAAAATTAAACTAAAGAAACTTTTATTAAGCAAAGCCATAATATTCTGATCAAATAACAAAACTTAAGTCACATGAAAAAGTCATTAATCATTCCATTAATAGCATATATGTTAATGTTGAGTAACGCCCTATCAGCAACTGAAAAAACAACTTCTATTATAGCCACTAAAAACGGCATAAACTTTACTCAACAACACTTGGATCTGGCCATTGCTATTGAGCTTGAATACACCGAAGGATCACATTTTTCGCAAGCAGAACAAAATGAACTAAAAACCATTCTGATTGAAGAATTCAATACTGAACCACAAGAAACCATCAATTCTATTATGGATGAAGCAGCAGAACTTGATTTGGTTCAATCAGAGAAATCATCAAATCACACCAAACAAAAAAAACCAACTCAAAGTGTTCCTGATCATACTGATATTGCAACTGGTCATTTGAAATTACGTCAAAATATCAAGCAACTGAATCAGCGTTCTGGAAACAACTCCACAATTCCAGACGCTGCCTACAACACCCCAAGTGTAAATCAATTGAGAAAATTCATAGCCAGCTCTCAAATTACCAGCTCAAATTTCAACGACTACAGCTCCAGCAAAAGGGTTTTTAGCTTTTGTAAAGATGGTACTTTCCGCTATTACTATGGCTCAAATTCAAGCATCACCTCCAATAACGCAGAACTTTCTGGTACCAACGAAGCCAGTGCAAGCGGCTTCTGGGATGCCTATCAAGAAAATGGGAATGACGCGCTTTTACTGTTCAGTGCTGATCCTGCCTTCCTTGACGAAAGCCTAAATAACACTGGACTGTTGCCCATACCCATTGCAGCCTATCAAGAAGACCTGATTCAACTCGGGCAACGCGGCCAACAAGCCACACCTGATTTACTCATGAGCAGAACGTTAACAAGTGGCTGTTATTAAATAGAACTTTCAAATATATTGAGCTGTCTGTAGCTATGGCTACCACTTTATGACCAGCAGCACCTAAAAACAATTATGACTATGGTCTTTACTTTAGCTAAATCCCACACTCCAGAAACCATTACGAGAAAACACAACTGTGAAACTTTTAACTGTACTTAAATCTTTATTAGTTATATACCTTTTACTGGGTGTACTTCTTTACTTATTTCAAAGAAAAATGATCTATAAACCCACACCCTATGTAGATCATGATTTTGAAACATTTCAGTTCAAGCACCAAAATCAAATTTCAGAAGCTCTACTGACCTCACCCAATAAACCAAACGCCATCATTTATTTTGGGGGCAATGCTGAAAACATCATCTACACTGTTCCAGACCTTGAAGAACATTTCCAGAATCACACATCTTACCTGCTGAAATACAGAGGCTATGCAGGCGCTGATGGCAAACCAACTGAAAAAGGTATATACACCGATGCATTGGCCTTGTATGACCAAGTCCAATCAAAACACAGTCAAATCACAGTGATAGGTAAGTCATTGGGGTCAGGTGTTGCCACTTTTGTGGCCAGTCAACGTGATGTTGACCAATTGGTTCTGGTCACTCCATTTGATAGCATCAGGGCCGTGGCCAAAGACTTATTTCCCTTTTTACCCATTAAATGGTTGATTAAAGACCACCATGACTCCAAGTCAAGAGTCGCAAAAATAAAAGCACCTACCTTGGTAATTATCGCTGATCAAGATCGAGTGGTACCCTTGGCAAGAACAGAGTCATTACTTGAGTCTATTCCAAAATCCAAACTCAAAATCGTGACACTTAACGCCGGACACAATGGCTTAGACTTGGTGCCCGGCTATTATTCCAGCATTCAAGATTTTTTGAGCTCAAATCACAACTAAAATTAATTTCATATGATGAGATATCCGATTAATGAATCTATTCTGGCCTTGTTAGTAGATCACTTTATCTTTTTCATCTTTAGATTTTAAATAGTAAACAACCCAAATAATTGAAGCTGCCAGCAAGAGCAACGCCCATTGTTTATTCACCGAAACCTTAATAGGTTCTCCAGAATTGAGGCCACCCTGAAAAGATATCAGCAAGCTGCTGCCAAGGGCTGAGATGATATCAATTTCACCATTATCATCAATATCCTTATATGCCAATCGATTTGTCGGTGCACGCTCAAAACTTGCAACATTTTCCCGACTCCAGTTAAAACCACCATCACTGAGCATGTATTCATAGTTGCCATCGTTTTGAATCATAAAATCAACCACGCCATCTTGATTTATATCATGCGGAGCAAAAACATATAAACTAGGATCAAATGTGTCCTCTAACTCAGTAAACTCCGAACCTTGAAGAGAAAATATTTGGCGTCTTATTCCATCAGATGAATTCTCAGTAAATATTACTTCATTCGCGGAGTTGCCAGTTATATTTTCAATGTAAACATTTTCATAAGTCCCTACACCAGTAACCTGGACTCTTTCTTGAAAATTATTATTAAATTCATCGAATATTCTATAGCCAGTCCCACGATTACAGATGATAAAATTACAAGAACCAACATATGAATACACCACATCTAAATCTCCATCACCATCTAAATCTCCAAAATCAACTCCAAGAACATCTCCGCCAGAACCTGCACCGGTTGGTAAAAGAAATTCATATTCAAAAGAAGACCTTTCATTTTTATACCACGCTAAACGGGTATTCAATCTATCATATTCAGTTATATCCATTTGACCGTCGTTATTGATATCTAACAGCTCAACTTTGGTGGTGGTTGCTGCCCTGATTAATCGAGGTAAATCAACTGATTCAGATAAACTAAAA
>CALDFB010000240.1 GCA_937942365.1 uncultured Marinicella sp.
CATTTTGCCTTTCTACTGATGACTCTCCCACACAAAGAATTGGTGTTAAGCCAAATTTCAAAGCTTGCGCGAATTTCAAAGCAACTTCCTGATTACTTTCATTATTTCTCACACGACGTTCGGAATGACCAACCAAAACCATTTGGCAACCCAAATCAGCCAACATTTTGGCACTGACCTCGCCCGTAACAGCACCATCATCAAATTCACTGAGATTTTGCGCACCACAAACAATATGATTTGGTTTATTATTGATCACTTCATGAAGGTGTATGTATACCGGGAAAACTGCCACATCATAAGCAATTTGCGAAGGTAACTGTCCGGCCAAACCGCTCATCATTTCCCTGACAAATGCCAGTGAACCATGCATTTTCCAATTACCCGCAATTAATAACTTCCTACTCATGAGTCTTGATCACCCTCAGACTGGTTGTCCTCTACATCGTTTTGAGCATCTACGACACTTGACCCATCATCGGCATTGTCATCATCTAAATTAACCACTTTAGCGATACTGACCAAATTTTCTTTATCAGAGAGGCGAATTAAGGTGACGCCTTGTGTGTTCCTACCTACAGTTGAAATACCATCCACAGCGGTTCGCACCAAGGTTCCTCCATTACTGATCAACATAATTTGATCTTCCGGCAGAACTTGACAGGCACCTACAACCGCTCCATTTCGATCACTGGTTTGAATCGCAATGACACCCTGACCCGAACGGCGAATTTTTGAAAACTCTTCTAATTTAGTCTGTTTACCAAATCCATTTTCAGTACATACCAATACATTACCCTCTTCAGCCACAAACATTGAAACCACTTGATGATCATCTTTCAGGGTAATGCCTCTTACACCGCGAGCTGTTCGACCCATTGATCGCACATCATTCTCATCGAATCGGATGCATTTCCCTGAACTGGAAAATAAGAAGACGTCTTGTGAACCATTGGTTAATTCGACGTTGACCAAATGATCACCATCTAATAACCCTAAGCCGATGATACCATTGGCTCGTGGCCTGGAGAAATTAGCCAAAGGCGTTTTCTTAACCACACCTTTGGCAGTGGCGAAGAATACAAATTTGTCCTCATCATAATCTCTTACTGGCAAAATCGCCGTGATCATTTCATTTTTATCCAACGGCAACAAGTTAACCAATGGTTTTCCGCGGGCTGTTCTAGAGGCCATGGGCAACTCATATACTTTTAGCCAATAGACTTGTCCCATATTACTGAAGCACAACAGCGTATCGTGGGTGTTGGCAATCCACAATCGCTCAATAAAATCCTCATTTTTCATGGCTGTAGCAGATTTACCTTTACCACCACGTGTTTGAGCTCGATATACATCAACCTGTTGCATCTTCGCATAACCCTCATGCGATAATGTCACCACAACATCTTCTTCAATGATCAGGTCTTCCATGGTCAGATGACGTTGTCGATTCATAATGACTGTGCGACGCTCATCTCCATAATTCTCTTTAATTTCAAGTAGCTCATCTGTCACCACACCCATCAAACGATCCGGATTTGTTAATATTTCTAAATATTCTTTAATGTGGGTGATGATTTCTTTGAATTCATCGGTGATTTTATCTTGCTCTAATCCAGTTAAACGATGTAGTTGCAAATCCAATATAGCCTTAGCTTGAACGGGAGAAAGCTGATATCCATCATCGAAAAAGCCATATTTATCATCCAGACCTTCTGGGCGACACAAATGCGCGTCATTATCTAGCAAAGCTGTGATCAATGATGAATTCCATTTCTTGGCCTGTAACTTCTCACGCGCTTCAGCTGGGTTCTTTGAATTTTTAATTAACTCAATAACCTCTTCAATATTCGCCAAAGCAACTGCCAAACCTTCTAACACATGGGCTCGATCTCGTGCTTTTCTGAGCTCAAATATGGTTCGCCTTACTACCACCTCGCGACGGTGCTTAACAAATTCATCAAGGATTTCCATTAAACCTAAAGTTTTGGGCTGACCATTGATCAAAGCCACCATATTGATACCAAATACAGTTTGCAACTGAGTGAGTTTATACAATTGATTCAACAGCACTTCGGCCACTTCGCCACGGCGCAACTCGAATACAATGCGCATGCCATCCTTATCAGACTCATCACGAAGTGCAGTGATACCCTCAATCTTCTTGAGTTTGACCAATTCTGCTACTTTCTCAATCAAACGCGCTTTATTCACTTGATATGGCAACTCTGTTACCACAATGGTTTGCTTACCAGATGAATCATCAGTTTCAATTTCAGATCTGGCCCGCATATAAACCTTACCACGACCCGTGTCATAAGCATCTCTGATCCCCTCTGCCCCATTGATGTAGGCTGCTGTAGGAAAGTCTGGTCCAGGTAAGTGCACCATGAGGTCGTCTAAAGTTGCCTCAGGGTTTTTAATCAATTCAATGGTGGCATTAATCACTTCGGTTAAATTATGCGGCGGGATATTGGTGGCCATGCCCACAGCAATACCTGAAGAGCCATTAACCAATAAAGCCGGTACCCGAGTCGGCATCACTTCAGGTTCAGTATCAGTCTCATCGTAATTGGGCACAAAATCAACTGTATCTTTATCGATATCAGCCATCATTTCATGCGAAATCTTTGCCATTCTCACTTCGGTATATCGCATAGCCGCTGGAGAATCCCCGTCTACTGAGCCAAAGTTACCCTGACCATCAACCAACATGTAGCGCATAGAGAAAGGTTGGGCCATCCTAACAATGGTGTCATAGACAGCCGTGTCTCCATGCGGGTGATACTTACCTATTACATCACCGACCACACGAGCTGATTTCTTATGGGCTTTGTTCCAACTCACACCCAACACGTTCATGGCATACAGCACCCTTCTGTGTACAGGCTTAAGCCCATCCCTGACATCTGGCAACGCCCTGCCAACAATCACACTCATTGAATAATCGAGGTATGATTTTTGCATCTCATCTTCGATATTGATTTTGATGATATCGCTAGAATTTTCCGCCATAAATTTAAGTTCTTATCTGATAATATAAGGAATCGGATTATAGCATAAGCCAGCACCCTGTCAGACAACAAAATCGTCTATTTGCGATTTTAAAGCCCTACAATAAGAAATCAGTCGAAAACCATAGATTTACACCCTCAAAACAAACAAATCGCTTAGAATTAACCATTTTAAGCCAGCAAAGCGTTTAACCGTATAAATTCAGGCCGTTTTTTTACTCAGCATTCAAATTCCGTTTGAACATAACAAGCCCATAACAATCATGTATGAGCTTGAAAGTACCCGCTTTGAGTGGCCCCGTCTACTTAATCTG
>CALDFB010000241.1 GCA_937942365.1 uncultured Marinicella sp.
ACAGGAATGACAACGAAGGGAAGTTGTTGAAAAAACGCACTCCTACCACCTTCAATTAAGGTTAAAGGTAAAAAAGCCACTACTGTGGTCATGATACCAAATGTAACAGGTGTAGCCACTTCAACAGTCCCTTCTACAGCAGCCCTGAGCCCATCCCCATGTCGTTCCATATGAGTATAAATATTCTCGCCGGTCACAATGGCATCATCAACGACAATTCCTAACACAAGAATAAATGCAAAGAGACTGACAATATTAATGGTTATACCAAATAATGGCATCAAAGAAAGTGCCCCCATAAATGAAACAGGGATACCTATAACCACCCAAAATGCCACTTTAGGCCTTAAAAACAAGGTCAGTAAAATCATCACCAACAAGCCACCTTGAATGGCACTGCTTATCAGTGTACTTAATCTGTTTTTAACAATTTGGGAACGGTCACGCCAATAACTGAGACTGATGCCTTGAGGCAGCAATTGGGTTTGTTGTTCAATATAATTTTTAACCTTTTCTGCCACATCAATGGCACTCTGGTTACCAACGCTATACACCTCAATCTCCATAGCTCTGTTGCCATTGAATCTGTTTAAGATGGGTTGCTCTTCAAAGCCATCATTGATAACAGCCATGTCTTTTAATCTGATGATTGAACCATCATCCCTGGTTCTGATAATTATCTGCTCAAATTCGGTTTGTCTGTAAGCTTGAGACTCAGTTTTAATCAGAATATCACCGCCAGATGCTTTGATGTTTCCTGCTGAAAGGTCTATTGAGTTGCTGCTGATTGCTTGAGAGATTTCATCGATACTGATCCCGTATTCTCGGAGGGTTTCTTGTTGCACTTCAATAGAAATTTCAAAAGGGCGAACATTTTCCAAAAAGACTTGAGTGATGCCATCCATTTCAATGATGTCATCTCTGACTTTTTCGCTGATTTGTCTGAGTTCTGTTTCTGAAACGTCACCTGAGGCGACCACGGAAATCACCTCTCTGCGCCTGGTTGATTTACTGACCAATGGTTTCTCTGCATCAATGGGCAGAGTATTGATGCCATCTACTCGGTTTTTGATTTCATTCAGCAGCTCTTGGGGATTATAGCCGTTCGATAATTCGACAGAAACCCTTGAAAACCCTTCTCCAGAGCGAGAAGTGATTGAATCCACACCTTCAAGATCACTGATAGATTCTTCAACACGTATGGTAATGCCTTGTTCCGTTTCAGTTGGAGTTGAGCCGGGTAATGTAGTATTGATATTGACTATGTCTAGTTCAACCGATGGAAAGACCTCCAAAGGTAATTTAGTTTTTAAGGACATCAAACCTATAAAAACAATACTTACCATCAATAAGTTTGCAGCCACATGGTTTCTAGCAAACCAGCTGATGTATCCAGTTTTCATGGTTTGGCTCGCTTATTTTTTTGTTTGCGATTTTTTGGTTTTCGACTTGGCTGCTGAGAATATTGATCTATAATTTCTACTTGTGTACCGCTGACAGAGTCATTCAATGGTGTGATTGAAATCTTTTGATTTGGCTTAAATTCATTGTTAATAATGATGTTGTGTTCATCTTGCCACAGTGGCTGGATGCTCGTTCTTTGTAATAAACCATCCTCAATGATGTTGATGGTGTTGGAAGCTGAGACAGCTGCCCTTGGTAAAACCACAGTATTTGGAATTTCTATACCTTGAATCTTGGCATTGACAAATTGACCTACTTTAAGGGGTGCGGATTCTTTTGAAATGAATTTATAAGGATCATTGACTTCTACAACAACAAATATTTGTCTGGTTTGTTCATCAACTACGCCTTCTACTCTGACCAGTTCTGCTTGCCAATTCTGTTGTTTAAGGCCTATGTTGGCATGAAGCAAAACTTGAGTTTTATCGGTCTGACCAACAGTACCTACATCACGATAAGTTTCAGGTAAGTTAATATAGGCCAAGTCATTTTGTTTGATAGGTAATCTAACCTCGACCGAATCGGTGGCAAACACAGAGCCGAGTAATGTTCCATTACTGACCACTTGTCCTACATTGACATCTAAACTCAAAACCCTGCCATCAAAGGGTGCAATTATTTTTGTTCTTTTGAAATTTAATTCAGCTTGAATGACTTTGGCTTTGTTGGCTTCGAGTCCGAAAAGCGCTGAATTTAATTGTGGTTTTCTGGCAACCAATGAAGGTGGTTCTTTCTTGTTACCTAATTTATACCAATCCTTAACTGCTAACTCCGCACTGGCGACTTCTTCTTGGTATGTAAATTCAGCTTGTTTTAATTCAGCTTTTGCTATGGCTAAGGCTGCAAGGTAATCTGCATCATCAATCACCAGTAACTCATCACCTTTTGAGAAAAATGCACCTTCCCTGAATTGATCGGAAACCTTAATCACCTGACCAGAAATTTGCGCAATCAATTGACTTTGAGTTTTGGGCTTGACTATTCCGTAGGAAGGAACCCAAATTTGATATTTCTCAGAAGCCGGTGAAATGGCTTCAACTTTAATGGATTGTGCTTTCGGGGCGTTCATTTTTTTTGCAGTCGGCTTGTTATTAAAAATGAACCAAACCAGTGCCACTGTTATGGCCACGACCAGTAAAGAAACGAGTGTTTTTTTTAACGGCATTTTTATAGTTAGACTTGAATTTTCTAGAAGACATATATTAATCAAATTAATTTCAAATATATGTGATTATTAAGAATATTTTTCATTTGCAATATTAGTATTGAATTATGGAAATAATAAGGAAGCTTAAATTTCTATATCCGAATGGTTTCAATGGTCAAAATTATTTTTTAAATAAACAGTGTTGATTGAAGGTGCAACTTTCAAAGCCCAATCACCTTTGTTTTTAGAGACAGTGAAGCCAGGTCTTGTGATTTTGCCTCATTGAAAATCAAACTCTGGTGATGACCCAAGATCTGAACAACAATTGAGAAATTATCTTTGAGGCTAGTGGGGCGTCGATCAATGACCCTATATTTGTAGATGGATTTGATGATTGAATGTGAATTCTCTTAAGCAAAGCTTCTTGGGTTTGGCTTGATTTATATGGGTTGAATAGGCAAAATATGCCATTCTTCTTAAGCCTTGCTATTCATGACTGACTTTAAAAAAATGGCCGTTCCTGGCGTACAAAAATTAAACCCATATATCCCTGGAAAACCGATATCAGAATTAGAGCGTGAGTTAGGCGTTGAAAATATCATTAAGTTGGCTTCCAATGAAAATCCTTTAGGTCCAAGTCCAAAAGCCATGAAGGCGATAAAAAGTGAAATGGATGAGCTGGCTTTGTACCCAGATGGAAATGGTTTTGCCTTAAAAAAAGCGCTGGCTAAAAAGCATGGCATTGAAATGGACTGTATCACATTGGGTAATGGTTCCAATGATGTTTTGGTTTTATTGGCTGAAGCATTTTTGACCCCAAGTCACAACGCCATATATTCACAGTATAGCTTTGCTGTTTACCCCATTGCCATTCAAGCTGTTGGTGCTGTACATCAAATGATAGATGCAACCTCTTGGGAAGCTGAAATGCCCTTAGGTTGTGACTTACCTGCCATGAAAGATGCGATCAATGACTCAACCAGATTGATTTTTATTGCCAATCCAAATAACCCAACTGGATCTTTTATTGGAGAAGAACAGTTGTATCAGTTTATTCAGCAAGTACCAAAAGATGTCATAGTGGTTTTAGATGAAGCATATTTAGAGTATGCGCCTGAGGACCAAAGGGTGGATGGAAGCTTGTGGCTCAATGAGTTTAAGAACTTGGTGATCACTCGAACTTTTTCTAAGGCATATGGCTTGGCTGGTTTTAGGGTGGGTTACGCACTAAGTAATCCTGATATAGCTAATATTATCAATAGGATAAGGCAGCCTTTTAATGTAAATTCACTTGCTTTGGCTGCGGCGGAAGCTGCCATCAATGATGATGAATTTTTAATGAAGTCTATGCAGGTTAATGCCACAGGTATGGCCATGTTAGAAGCTCAGTGTAAGGCGCTGAATTTGCGTTATGTACCTTCTAAAGGCAACTTTTTATTGGTGGATTTTGGGCAAGACGCCATGCCCATATACCAAAAAATGCTTGAATTAGGAGTTATTACTCGACCAGTCGCAAATTATGGTCTACCTGACTGCTTGCGCATAACCATAGGCTCTGAATCTGAGATGCAGCGCATGGTAGCTGTGATGGAACAAGTCTGTGGCTGAAATTGATGCCAGAGATATATTCAGCCTGAGCTTCACACCAAGACTGAGTGGTCAATTCACAGTTCCGGGTGATAAGTCAATTTCTCATCGCTCAATCATTTTTGGAGCCATAGCTGAGGGTGTCACTGAAGTGAGCGGTTTTTTACGTTCTGAAGACTGTCTGGCTACCTTGAAAATCATGCAAAGTTTGGGCGTTAAGATAGATGATATAGGAGATAAAGTTATCATCAAAGGTGTCGGTTTGCATGGCTTGAAAGCGTCTGATAAGCATTTAGATTGTGGTAATGCGGGTACGGCTATGCGTTTATTATCTGGGCTGATGGCCGCTCAATCATTTGACAGCGTACTGATTGGTGATGATTCACTGATTTTACGACCGATGGGACGGGTCATCCAGCCTTTAACTTCCATGGGGGCATTGATTGAATCCAATGAATGCAAAGCACCCCTTCAATTCAAGGCGTCAGTAGGCTTGACCTCAATTGAGTATCAGAGCCCCATTGCAAGTGCCCAAGTTAAATCAGCAATTTTAATTGCTG
>CALDFB010000242.1 GCA_937942365.1 uncultured Marinicella sp.
CTTTGAAAATGGAGGCTGAACCCGGAATCGAACCGGGGTACACGGATTTGCAATCCGCTGCATAACCACTCTGCCATCCAGCCAGCGCCAGTTTCAAAGTGTCTTTCTTTTGAAAGACGGGTTATTCTCGCTAATCTAAAAAGTTAAATCAAGTAAATTTTAAATTGCAGAAAATAAAAAAGGCTGTAAATGTTTGTTTACAGCCTTTTGAGTATCTGGAGCGGGAAAGGAGGCTCGAACTCCCGACCCCAACCTTGGCAAGGTTGTGCTCTACCACTGAGCTATTCCCGCTTAGAGGATGCACATTTTATCTTTAATGTGTTTTTTGTCAAATAATTTTTCAATGATTTGGATAAATACTTGAGTCTTTAGTCTCTCATCAAAGGCCAAGCGGCTTTGAGATAGACATACATAGAGTATAAGGTGAGGCCAGCAGCTATGTACAACAGCACCAGACCGATGTTAAACACAGGTAAAAACCACAGGTCAGCTTCATACAGTAAAAATCCAATGGCCATCATTTGGAATACGGTTTTGATTTTACCAACCATGGCCACATTGACCACGCCACGTTCACCCAACTCAGCCATCCACTCTCGCAAAGCTGAAATGGTGATTTCTCGACCGATGATGATGGTTGTGGCGATCATCATCAAAGGTGTGTTGTGATCTTGTAGTAAAATGATTAATGCAGTAGTAACCGTGAGTTTATCGGCTACTGGGTCCAAGAAAGCGCCAAGCTTTGATTCGGTTTGGTACTTCCTGGCAAAATAGCCATCAAGGAAATCAGTAATACTGGCCGCAACAAAAACCCAACAAGCAACAAACCTTGACCATTCGAATGGCAGGTAAAAAAACAAAATCATCACAGGGATCAGGGCGACTCTGATGATGGTAAGTGTGTTGGGTAAATGTTTTATCATGATTTTATTCTAAATAATTGTGACCATTTTAACCACCATAGACTTAAAGTGGTGGCAATTATTAAAAGTTAACAAAATAAATATTAAATTTTTTTCAACCTAATAAGCAATTGGTGCGTCTATGTGGCATGAAATCTGAAAAAGTATATATCGAATATTTGGTCCTGAAGGTTCAGGCTGGTGAGAAACTGCCTGCTGAGAACCGAGTTGGAGATGAGTTGTTTTCATTGTTGCAAACTAAGGTCAAAGCATTCGTGTTGAAAATATTGGGTGGTCGCAGCGGTGCAGATGATTGTATTCAAGCGACTTTACTTCAGGTTTTTAATAAGTTAGGCCAACTGAAAAACCCAAAGGCTTTTCATACTTGGCTGTATCGTGTTGCATACTCGAGCTGTATGGACCATTGTCGTCAAAATAACTCAAGGCTTGATACAGAAGTGGAGCTGGTGGCGGCAACATCAAATGTAGACCAACAGTTGGATGTCAAAACCGCGATTGCACAACTGGCCGAACCCTTGCAAGTCATTGTTTTTTTATTTTACTACGAGGGTTTCACGGTGGCACAAATGGCAGATATCCTCAAGCAACCGCCTGGTACGATTAAATACCAACTTTTTGAGGCCAGGCAAGCGCTGAAAGAAAAGCTCGCAGTAAATAATGAGCACATCAAAATTTAAATCAATCAACCAATACAAAATTAATTCAGGAGAGTAATCATGAATATAGATCAACAAATCAAACAAGCTTTAAGCGAAGAAGTCCAAGACATCAAACACAATCATGATGCCATCGACGCCAATCCATTCAAACAAATGAAGGTCAGTTTCAGCGGTAAAATGGGCTGGATGTATGCTTTGGTGATGTTCATTACCTTTTTGTTTGCGGTCGGTATGGTTTATTGTGGGTACCAGTTTTATCACGCACAGGAAACCAAGGTTTTGTTAGGTTGGAGCGTTGGTATCGTTGTGTTTGCCTTGTTTACGCAAGTCAGTAAAATGTGGTACTGGTCAGAAATGGGAAACAACCGGGTGATACGTGAAGTGAAGGTATTGGAGCTACAAATTGCACAATTACAAGAAAAGCTTAATGGCTGATTGTTTTATTTTTTAATCAAAGGGCCTCGTACCACAAATTCAACAGCCAGAGGTTCATCTGGGGTGTCATGACCCAAGTTACTGGCTGTAATGGTTGCTTGGTGGTAATCACAAATCAATTTAGCAATGTACAGACCTAGACCCAGATGAGGCTCTGGGTCTTTTTGTTGGCGAAAGGAAGTTAATGAGTCAAATAATTGGTGGCTATTATGCGCAGGAATTTGTGAGCCGGTATTAATGACTTTTAATAAAAACTGTTCACTTTCAATGTTTAACTGCAAACGGATCAAATCATCTTTGGTGGTGAAATCCAAAGCATTTTGTACCAATTTATCAATCATCTGGGCCACCAATTCTTGAGAACCATTGATAATGACTGGTTGGCTGTATCCGTTGTAATGAATGTTTTTTGTTTGTAATTGATAGCCTTTACTCAGCTCGAAAAGCAGCTCATTTAAGTCAAACACTTCAGGTTCTGTTTCGGTAATGACTTGTTTCAACTGACTTAAGGCGCTGAGTTGGTTGAGGATGAATTTCAGTCGGTGGTTCGCAGTCAATGCCCGTGTGACAAAATCATTGTCAGGTTGTTCCATTTGTAGATTTTCTAAAGAAGTATGAACAATGCTGATTGGGGTCTTCATCTCATGTGAAAGTCGGCTCCCCAACTGTTTAAGATATTCTGTGTAGTCATTGATTTGAGCCAATAAACTGGACATACCTCGCGACAGATCACCAATTTCATCTTGTGCTTGATTGGAGGGTAATGCGGTGTGAATTTTTCCTTGATCATCCAATACTGTTTGAAGTTTTTTGTTCAAACGCCTGATGCGCCAAGCCAAAATAACAAATATGAGAAAATAACCTGCCAACAAAACCACCGCTATCATTAAAATCCATAAAATAGAGTTAATGAAAGTTTGAATCAAGGCCGATTGTGCCGCATTATGCTTAACGGTTAACTCTATTTTTCCAGCATCAAAAATTTGTGTGATTTTATGACCAAAAAAATGATTTTGGTCTGTCTCACTTTGATCAAATGCCAATTCATAAATTAATTCGGCTAACCAGTTGTTATCTGCATTGTCGGGAAGTGCGCTTTGGGTTTGGTAAAAAACCCTGTCTTGAGAATCCAGCAGTGTGATGCCGCCGTCTTCTGGTGAAATTTGTTGAAGAAAATTTTGCCAATGGCTTTGTGGCTTGAACAGTGCTTGTAGCTGGATTTGATCATTATCTTGATGGCCTGTGGCATACGATGTTTCTCTGTTTTGGTGATCGATGGCCACCATGCCGATGCGGTTAATGTCTCTTGTTTTGAGTTTAACTTCAACCTCATAGCCGTTTGCTGTTTCGTGCCAATAGGCTTGGTAGTTATTTTGACCAAAGGTTTTGGGAACCACTCCTTCGGCTTGTCGTTTGATGGTTATTTTATGGGTGCCACGTGCTTGGTTGATGGCAATGACTAAACGGTCGCTGTTGAGGGTAGGGTGGGTATAGATGCTGCTGTCTGAAACGGCTACATATAAGTGCAGCTCTTGCTGGTGAAAACCAATTTTGAATTTAAATTTTTGTGTGACAACGTACCAAGGTACCTCTGACCATTCAATGGGGTTGCCGTCTATGGCGACATCCTTGGTTAACATGGAGGGCACCAGCCCTGCCAGCTCTTGATGGCGGTCTTGATTGAATTGTTGGACACTGTTAACGATGACTTGAGCTTGGTTAGCGGCCGCATCCAACATGTTTTTTTGAAAGGTCAGGTTTAATGACTTAAATGTTTGCCATACCACCCATGGGAAACTCAAACTCAGGGTAGCAATGAGCAAGATTTGCCATTTTAATTTCATTGGTTCTTACTTTGTTTCATGGATAAGCTGATGTCTTTTGAGTCTGTTAGTCTATGGTTTCCAGCGATAGCCCATGCCATGTACAGTGTCTATTTGATCAAAGTTAGCATCAATTTTTTGGAATTTTTTTCTGATGCGCTTGATGTGTGATGTGATGGTACTGTCATCAACATAAACATTGGCGTCTGACATCAATTGTTCGCGGGTTTTAACCTGGCCAGGATAGCGAGCCAGTGATTGCACCATCCAAAATTCTGTCACAGTGAGGTCTATGAGTTGTTGTTGCCAAAATATTTGCAGGTTATCAAGCAGTATTTTCAATGCCCCTTGTTCTATACCCGATGTATCTGCATCAGAGTGATTGGCTTCTTGTCTTCTGAACAAGCTGGCAACCCGAGCCAATAAGTGTGGCATCGATATGTCTTTGCTTAAATAATCGTCTGCGCCAAGTCGTAAACCAGAAACGACATCAATTTCATCATCTCGGGCAGTGAGCATCAAAATAGGCAATGTGGCAGATTTTTGCCGCAGCATTTGACAAATTTCAAAACCAGCATCAGGTTGATGGCCCAAACCGACATCTAAGATGACCAAATCAGGTAGTTGATTACGAAAATATTGTTCGGCATCTGATTGGTTACAGATGCCTTTGGTGTGGTATCCATATTTTTCTAATGTTGCTTGATAATTGGCCAATAAATCGGCTTCATCTTCGACAATAATAATCTGTTTGGCTTTCATGCAAGGAAATTAATTTGAATCATTTATGTTAATAGTAAATTTTTGACAACTTTCAAGGTCAAATATTCGGTTCTTATACATTCATTGTATAATAGTTCGCTGTTGAATAGAAATCAAAACACATGGGAAAAATTAGATGAGGAAGTTGCTTAAATTTACCTGGTTCATGACCAAACTTGGCTTGTTTTTTGCTTTGTTGGGCGTGATCATGGTTTATGCCCTGTATAAATATTACGAACCTGAATTACCTTCAGTTGATTCTATTCGAGAATATCGTTTGCAAGTGCCCTTAAGAGTGTTTACTGAAGATGGTAAGTTGATTTCAGTTTTTGGTACCAAAAAGCGCATTCCCATGGCCATTAAAGACATACCTTTACAAGTCAGACAAGCTTATTTAGCTGCAGAGGATGCCAATTTTTATTCACACTATGGTTTTGATGTTAAAGGCATACTACGTGCGGTGTGGCAAATTGTCACCACTGGTAAGAAAAAAGGCGGTGGTTCCACCATCACTCAGCAGTTAACTCGGAATGTGTTTTTGACCCTAGACCAGACATGGACGCGCAAAATAAAAGAGTTGTTTTTGGCTGTCAAGCTTGAGCGAACCATCTCAAAAGATGAAATTTTTGAACTGTACCTGAATCAAACGGCATTGGGTCATCGGTCATACGGCGTGGCTGCAGCCGCTGAAGTTTATTATGGCAAAACATTGGATGAACTGACTTTGGCTCAATCAGCCATGCTCGCAGCACCTCCCAAAGCACCTTCAAGAATTAATCCTGTGACCAACCCTGAACGGGCCATTCAACGCCGTGATTATGTGCTGGGTAGGATGCTGGAATTAGATTTTATTACCCAAGAACAACATGATGAGGCAATTGCCGAGCCAGATGAAGCCTATGTGCATAAACCAGTGGTCGAAGTGAATGCACCGTGGGTGGCTGAAATGGTCAGAACTGAAATGATCGAGCGTTTTGGTGATGATGCTTATAGCGATGGTTATGATGTGGTGACCACCATCCATTCTGAAAAACAACTGGCGGCTGAATTGGCTCTGCAAAAAGGTTTGCATGCCTATGATCGCCGACACGGTTATAGAGGACCTGTCGAGCGTTATGATTTATCAAAATTAAGTGCTGTTGACAGTGATGTGAGAGACACAACAGATGCTGAGTCAGCATTGGTTGATTTAGATGCCATTACCGAAGCGCTGAATGGTTTTCCTAAGCCAGCTGGCTTACAAGCTGCTTTGGTGCTTGAAGTTGATGCAGAGAATGCAGTGATTCGTTTAGGCGATGGACAAGACGTGGCTTTGACTTTTGAAACCAGTTCATGGGCTGTGCCTCATATAGATAACTATCGGGTTGGAGATAAGCCTAAAGATTTAACTGAAATCCTTAACGTCGGGGATGTGGTGATGGTGAAGCGAGGTGAAACGGGTGAATTTGAACTCAGCCAAATCCCTGCTGTTCAAGGTGCATTGGTGAGTGTGCATCCAGATGATGGTGGGATTTACGCGTTGGTTGGTGGATTTGATTACTATTTAAGTAAGTTCAATCGTGTAACACAAGCCAAACGCCAACCCGGCTCTGGCTTTAAACCAATCATTTATTCAGGTGCACTTGAACATGGTTTAAATGCAGCCAGTATCATCAATGACGCACCCATTGTATTTGAAGATGATCAATTGGAACGAACTTGGCGGCCTGAAAACTACAGTGAAAAATTCTTTGGCCCCACTCGATTGCGGGAAGGCATTGTAAACTCTCGAAACTTGGTTTCAATTCGGGTATTACGTGACATTGGAATTCGCAATGGTCGCAACCACATTATGGAATTTGGTTTTAATCCTGATGACGTGCCCAGTGATCTTTCAATTGCATTGGGCAGTCCTAATGTGCCCATTATCGACATGAGTCGAGCTTTTTCGGTCTTTGCCAACGGTGGTTATTTAGTCAAACCTCATTTAATCAAAAGTATCAGTAATCAAGCCGGCGAAACCATTTATCTTAATAACCCTGAACAAGTGTGTGCTGATTGTCAGACTTCTGCAGAAGTTTTAGCTGTCAATCATGAAGCGCTTGAACCAAGGCCTGAGCAAGTTGTTTTAGACTCAAATGAACCGATTGATTTCAGTCAACCAGTAGAGATCAAGCCAGCACCACGGGTGATTCCGGCTGCCAATCAATTTATCATAGAATCTTTCATGAAAGATGTGATTACCCGAGGAACCGGTGCCAAAGCGATGTCATTAGAGCGTGGAGACCTGGCTGGAAAAACTGGAACCACCAATGATCAAATGGATGGTTGGTTTAATGGCTACCAACGCAATGTAGTGACCACTGTTTGGGTAGGTTTTGATACACCTCAACCCATGGGTCGAGGTGAAGTGGGTGGACGCGTAGCCTTACCCATATGGATTGATTATATGAAGGTGGCACTAAAAGATGAGCCAGAATATCAAAGGCCCATTCCTCCTGGTATGATCTCTGCCAGAATCAATGCACAAACAGGTAAATTACTCAAGCCTGGAGACAGCAGTGGTTTATTGGAATATTTTAAAGTTGGGCATTTACCAGAGGAAATTACGACCAAAGATGAGCCCGATTATGATGATTTATTCTGAAATCTGTTGTGAATGAAGCTATAGAATCACGATTTTATTGTAAATGCTTGATTCACGGGTGGTAAGATAAGCCAGGTATCTTCTGAATGAAAGTTGTTAAAAATCATGTATAACCATCAAGTGACAGCCTTATTAAATCAATCCAGGGAGGGTGATGTTAATGTGCTGAATGATGTGTATGCAATTTTATATGATGACATCAAAGCGGTTGCAGGTTTTCAGTTGAAACAAATCAATACCGGTGAAACCATCACACCCACTGTTTTAGCCCATGAATGTTACCTTAAGCTTTATCGAACTGATCACATTCCAATTGAAAATAGGCGTCATTTTCTGAATTGTTTGGCGCGATCTATGCGGATGTACCTGATTGATGCATTGCGTGCTAAAAAAACCCAGAAGCGTCATGTTGAAAATGCTTATGAAGGATTGACTGAGCTAGTCGGTAGTGATGACGTTTCATTCAAGCTCATTGAAATTGATCTGGCTTTAGATAAAGTTGAAAAAATTGACCATCAGTTAGCAGAAATTCTCCAGCATAAGCTGATTTTTAATCTAACTTTCAAAGAAATAGCAACGGTTTTTGACCTGTCTGAACGTCATGTCATGCGTTTATGGAAGCAAGCCAAAGCGTTACTTATTTCAATATTGGCAGACGATCCCAAGGTATGAAAGAGTTTACAGTTGAACAATGGCAACAGGCCAATCAAATTTATAAAGATCTTTTGGATTTAACAGTGGGAGATGCCATGCGGCAACTTCACAACATGGATAACTTATCTGATGGCGTTAAAAGTTTGGTGTTGTCATTAATAAACTCTGGCGATCAATCCAGTGAATTTTTTGATCAAGAAATTGGCGCTTCCTTTGAGGCTAAAAATTGGCAAGAATTGAAACTTTCCAAAGGTGATGAATTGGGAGAGTATCAGATAACTGCAGAGTTGGGGCACGGTGGTATGGCCAGTGTTTACCAAGGCCAGAGAAAAGATGAGGTGACACAAAAGCCAGTCGCGATCAAAGTCTTTAACAGAACACAACTTACCCCAATCTTACTTAATAGATTTGCGGTTGAGCAAGACATTTTATCTGGTCTTTCGCATCCTAATATTGTCAATATGCACCATGGAGGGACCAGTAAAACTGGAGTGCCTTATATGATTATGGAGTTGATAGATGGTGCTCAGGATATAGATAAGTATGTCGAATCACATGGTTTGAATCTTAAACAAAAAGTGAGTTTGGTGATTTCAGCCGCTCAAGCCATTTCATATGCGCACAATAATTTGATTGTACATCGTGACATCAAGCCTTCTAATTTGTTGATTGATCAGAATGGTGGTTTAAAAGTGGTTGATTTTGGTATTGCCAAATTAATGACCAAAGAAGATTCGCCGCAAAAAACAACCATAATGGCATTGACGCCATCATTTGCTGCGCCAGAACAAATCAATTCTGAAGCAATTTCAGTCACCACTGATGTATTCTCCTTGGCAGCAGTTTGCTTGTCATTAATCATTGAAGATTTACCATTGCCTGCTGACAGGTTGTTGAAATCATGTGCTGGTGATGAAGCCCACATCTGGCAATTACTTAAAACTAAAGTTAAAGATGGTGATTTGCAAAATATTCTGAACAAAGCATTGCAGCAAAGACCTGAAAACAGGTATCGAAATATGGA
>CALDFB010000243.1 GCA_937942365.1 uncultured Marinicella sp.
TGAACAATTGTTTCTGTATGGACGGTTGGACAGGGCACCTTACTGAGTTTTCTGTTTCTGTTGTCGTAGGTTAACGTGGAATTTACATCATAGGTATGAATGACTTGCGAGGCTTTATGAAAGGCTGAGTTTGAATGAAACGAGAGTAACGTTGTTAATAAATATTCCAGCAAGATTTTCATTATGTAAATTCCTTTTCAAGTTATTTACTACATGCAATCTTCCTGATATTTTTTTTCTAGATATTTATAGGTTTTAGTGGCACGGTTGTTCTCAATCATACGTTTATACGCATCTGGCTTTTCTTTGTGCAAATGCGGCCCGGTGCCTTGACGTTCGACATAATTCAAAACTGTATCACCAGCATTGTCTTTGTGGCATACATCTGCTCCCAGAGCTAGAAGTGTTTTGGTTTCTTCAATACTGGTTTTTACATAAAGCGAGTTTTGTAATATATTGGAGCCATCATTAATCGTGCTATTAATGTCACTACCCATACTCAAAAAATACTTGAAACACTCAATCGTATTGCAGTGAAACATGTAACCTAAACCATCTTTGTCAACTTGGTTTATATCTCCTCCACTTTCAACCAAGTACTTAAACCTCTCCAAATCTTCATGTAAATACAAAGCACCAGCCATTGCTCTCTTACCATATTTCGTTACCACATTAATAATTGCACCCGCCTCAACCAACATTTTTGTAATTTCGAAACTGGCGGGATTTTCATATTCATGTGTGGTGTAGGCAGCAGCAATCAGCGGTGTCATGCCATAAGGGTCTTGATAGTTAACATCTGCGCCGTATTCTATAAGAATTTTTACTACTTCGGGTTTTAATTCTTTTGCAGCACCAAAAAGCGGAGTTGCATATTTATATTTAAAATTATAATCAGGGTTAAGCTTAAATTCCTTAAACATCATTTCTAAAATATCAGCACGATTACGATTTATCAACGCATAATAATTATCCATCTCCACGCTACTATTTTGTTTTTGCAGAAACTCTCTTACATCATTGATATCACCTTCATTAAAAATCTTAGTTCGTTCAGACAAAACTGGCATCACATACTTTTCTGATAAAATCGAATCTGCAATGAGCAAAGTAGCTATCATCAAAGTACAAACGATAATAATTGTTTTCAATTTTTTATTCATTTTGAATTCTCTTTTGTTCCAGGCTTATCTTCACTTTCCGCTACTGTATCACCTTCATGTTTAGTTTCCTTAACTTGATTAAAGATAAACTCTTTTGATTTATGTTGAGCCTGATTAAAAGCAGTGTTTAACATCCTAACCAATTCACTTTTACTCATGGTGTTTATCAATATGCTCTTATGCTGGTAATCACTTTCACTGAAAGTTTCTTGTGCAATACCTTTGAGCTGATGATGACTGAATTTACGCAGCAATTTATTAATGTTACTGTCCAGATCATGATTTTCAGTTTGAGGTACATCAGTGATATTGTACTTTGCCAACAAGCGTTGCATAGAACTGAATTCATCTTCATCAGAAATCAATTCTTCAGGACGCGCAATATAAGTTGGAATGCCTAATTGATCTGCCTTTTTAAATAAACCTAAATTTTGTTGGTCTAAATCAGCCAGCATATCATTAAGCTGATCAGCAAACTGACCTTGACTTAGTTTTTGTGTCCCTTGTTGTGCTGTATATTCGTACAACAGCCATGCCCGAGCTTCAAATGCATCCTTTCGTTTAGAGTCATGGTATAAAAATGCTTTGTCCGTAGACTTCCATTCAAAAATATGACCCTCAAAGTGCGAATGCAACATTTCATTTTTTGTGCCAAGTGAAGATTTTTTAATGTGATAATAACTGTCTGTATTGGTATGATCAGCCGTACCAATCTGAGCAAAGTTTTCTGCAACATTTAGTGTGAAATCAGATACTGCATCACGAACCTTATTCGGTTGTGTTCCACACAAAGCATGAGCACCGCAATTATTGGTCTCCAATTCATTTACTGAACTTAAAAAACTTACCGCTCTTCTACCGTCACCAAAAGTAACATCTAATATAGAGGCAAATGGTCCAACTATCTGTTCACCCGCATACCCAAGTGAATTATCGATTGCATCATGATGTGCAAGCTCATCGCCAACTTGTGCGCCAATAGCATAAGCATACATCTGGCCTTCATTAAGGCCAACCAATTTACCAATTAACAAAGCTTCATAGTAATGCGAGGTATCATTCGCTCTACCTGTTGGATCAATAAAAGCAGTTGGGTTATTAAATGCATAATTATACCGATGCAATGATGGCGGTGTGTTCACATCACCTTGTAACGGGTCTTCTCTTAAGAACACACCTTCTACTGGGTCATAGTATCGGGCTTTGGCGTAGAATAAACCTGTGTCTTCGTCTTCTTGATAACCTGTGAAGCCGAAGGGGTGGTCATCTGATGCGCTTTGGTTGGTTTTATTGCCCCAGACATCATAATCAACTCGGTTTTGGATGGAACCGTCTTGGTTGGTGATAACAATCGGGGTTCTTAATGCATCGTGGAACATGTAGTTATTTTGTCCATTTCTGGTTTCGGCCAAGATTCGATCTGAGCCGTAATGGTATTTGGCAATGACATTGCCGATTGTGTTGGTCTCATACAACAGGCTGGTGCCATCGTAGGTATAAAAACTGGATTGACCATTACTGGTTTTTTCAATACGGTTGCCAAGGTAATCATATTTGTAGTTAATGCTGTTACCGTTTGTGGTGATGTTATTAATTCGCTGTCTGGGTGAATACCCAAATGTAGTTATTGTACCATTTTGTTCTTTTTGGATTCGGTTACCTGTGGCATCGTATTGGTAAGTCACATTCAGCCCATTGGTATCAGTGATGTTAGTGATCTGATCACGGTTGTTATGGGTGTATGTCTTGGTCACAGTACTGAATCCGTCATTGGCCGATTCTGTGACTCTGTTACCCACTTTATCTAGCGTATAATCAACCGTCAGATTCGGATAAACCACTTGTTTCATGCGATCAGCCTGATCATAAGCGTAGGTGATGATTTCATCATTATTCAAGTTACTTTGGGTGAGCATGGTTCTGTTACCATTGGAGTCATACTCATAATCGAAGGTAGCTACAGGTACACCCATCTGCGTATCGATAATGGTATCGATTCTGTTCGCATCATCGTAGGTAAACTTAGCCTCGCCATTATTCGGGTATTTAATGCCATCAAGTAAGCCAGCCGAGTTATAAATGTAATCAAAAGCACCTGTTCCTGTTACGACTGCTTGCGCTAAACGGTTCAGGTCATCGAACACATAGTTGCTTTGGCTGTTTTTCGGGTCTTGTAGAATTTTACGGTTACCATTTGCGTCATAAGCAAATTGGAGTGTGTTTCCTTGATGATCACTGAGTAATTCCAAACGATCCAAATCATCAAAACTGGCATTGATGCTGCTGGTGATCCCATCTATGATTTCAGTAGCTTGTTCAATATTACCGTTACCATCTAAAGTAAAGTTTACATTGATGGTTTCTGTAGATGAAACGTGATTTTGGCTTATCTGACGATCTAATGCATCATATTGGTAAGTGTAATTATCACCGTTAGCAAGACTGACTGTTTCCATATTGCCGTTAGGATCATATGTATAACTCTCAACACTGCTATCAGGGTAGGTTTTACTTAGCCTTCGATTTGAGTCATCATGAGTAAAGGTGGTCACTTTTTGTTCTGCATCTGTAACACTGATGATATTGTCTTTGGCATCATAACTCAAGATTGTTTCAATGGCTTCAGCCACATTCCTCACATGAGTCAACCTATTAGCCGCATCAAAATCATATTCCCACCTGGCCCCATTCGGCTTAATCACTGCGGTTCTGTTGTTATTCAGGTCATACTCGTAGGTGGTGGTCTCCCCTGCACCATTGGTTTCGGTGATGAGTCTGCGCCTTAGGTCATAAGTACGGGTGATGTCATTAGGTCCGGGGTTATTCTGTAGGGTCACATCGCCGAAAGCGTTCGGGGTGAACACAATGGTTTGGGACTCTGGAAGCAAGGTTCTGGTTTTGTGGTACTGCACGTTGTACTCATGCACGGTGTTATTACCGCGGGCATCTTTAACGACCACTGGCAGGCCAGCTTGGTTGTAGGTCGTGGTGCTTTGTAACTGCCCTGCTCTGGTGAAGGTCAGCTGTCTATTTTCGGTGTCGTAGGTGTATACACTTTCTATGGATCGGTAGTCGGTTTGGGTTAACTGGTTACCGATGGTGTCATAGGTCATGGTCATTGTGAATGGACCGCCTGGACCTGTCGTGGTCTGTGACTCCGTTTGGTTCAAGGCATTCACACCAAATGTGGTTTGGATGCCGCGCGAATCAGTCTGACTGATCAGGTTACCATTGGCATCATAGCCATAGGTCATGTCGTAGTTATCAGGGCCAGTGCTGGCGATTCTGCGCCCTAACTGATCAATGCTGTGCGTCATGGTGCCATTCGGGCCGGTGTCTGTGAGCAATTCATCAAACAAGGTATAGGTGTAGCTGTGACCACGTCCAAGCGGCTTGGTCTCACCGGTTCGCTGGTGCAGCGCGTTGTAGCTGTAACTGGTGAAGTTACCATTACCATCGGTTTGGCTCATTAGATTTGAATCGGCATCCCAGGTTTGGATACTGATGGCACCTACGGTATCGGTTTTACTGATTTCTCGGTTCAGCTCGTCGTAGGTGTAGGTAATCACGTTGCCTATGCCTGTCTCTCCATTGACATTGGGCCAGCTTTCGGTTTTTAAATTACCTGCCAGATCATAACTCAAGCGCCAGGTTTGGGCGTTGATGGTTTTTAAGGTCGGTAGGTTCAAGTCATTGTACTCATAAACAGCGCTGTAGCCATTCGGTCTGGTTTCGGTTTTGATGTTACCGTTACCATCATAGGTGTAGGTGTTAATACCGCCTTCGGGTAAGGTGGTTTGGATCAGGCGATTAGCTGGGTCATAGGCGTTGGTGGTTTGTTGGTTCGCCGTAGAGTTGGTGGTTATTTGGCTGATCACATTGCCATTGGGGTCATAGGCCAAGGTTTGGCCAGAACCCATCGGACCACTTTCTGTGAGCATCCGGTCAAAGGCATCGTAGGTAAAAGTGGTTTCGTTTTGGTTCGGGTCAGTCTCTGTAAGGATGTTACCGTTACCATCGACTGTTCTGGTTATCAGCACGTTACCAGAAGAACTGGCTCTTTCGATGCTGGTTTGGAAATAGCGGTTAGCCTCATAACCATAGGTGGTTAAACGATCAGCTGTGGTTTCAGTCAAGACATTACCCACATTATCATAGGTGTAAGTGGTGACCTTGGGTGTGCCTGCACTGCCTGCCGGTTCGGTTTTGGTGAGCAGGCGATTGGCATCATCGTAAGCATAAGTGGTGCTGTGCCCACCAAAGTCCGTTTCTAGTGTTTTATTGCCATTCAAGTCATAACCATAAGTCATGGTGTCTCCTGCGGCATTAAGTGTACTGATTAATCGGCCTTGGGTGTCATAATCATAAGTGGTGCTGTGGCTATTAGGGTCGGTTTCGGTGCGCGTACGTCCACCATTCTGATAATCATAGGTCCACAAGCGGCTGTTAAGTCTTTTAGTGAGCATGCGATCTGATGCATCGTAGGTGTAGGTCATCAGGTTACCGTTACCATCAGTTTCATTGAGCTTTTGGCCACGGGCGTTGTACTGCATGGTGGTGGTATCACCAGCTGGATTACGAGCAGTCATTTGGTATCCAAACGCATCGTAAGTGAAGATACTCACCAAACCACGCCCATCGGTCATGGTCTTCACCAAACCTTGATCATCGTAAGTGTAACTGGTGGTGGTATTATCCAGTTCTTCACTGGTTTTATTACCGGCGGTATCATAAGCAAAAGTGGTGGTATCACCGCGCCAGTTGGTCATGGTGGCAGGTCTGTCCTTGATGTAGGGCGGATCGAATTGATCTGGGGATTTATAGGTGTAAGTACTGATCAATGTACCCAGACGTTCCATCGTCACATTACCAAATTCATCATACTCAAATGACCTCATTCGATCATTCTCATCAGTCTCACTGGTCAGTAACACATCGGTATCGGTGTTCCACACAAAGCTTTTTCTGCCCGCAGGTGAAACTATCTCGGTGGCCGCACCATAAAAGTTCAAGGTGTAATCACTGACCTGTCCGTTCTGGATAACTGTGGCTGCACTGTTATAACCGGGTGCATCGGTGTAACTGAAGGTGGTTGTGCCACTGTCAGATTCACTGATCGAAGTCACTTCAATCGCACCAATATCTGGAATGTCGCCCACCGCTGGTGGTACCTCAAGGTTATGCTCCTGATAGGTCCAGCTACGCATCGCACCAGTGGCCTGATCATTCACTGCTAACAACAGTGAACGAGAAGGTCCAGTAACATCTCCTGAATAAGCAAAGGTTTCGTTGGTCGAACCACCGATACTGCCCCCTTCGCGCTCTGCCGAAATCAGGTTACCAATGCCATCATAATCAAAATTCAAACGGATGCCATCTGGACCTGTAACAGAGGTGAGCATCTCATGGCGGTAAATACCAAAAATACGCAACTCATATTCAAAAACCAAGCGCCTGCCCACCGAATCGGTCACAGAACCTATCACTGGTGCATTATTGCGCCCTATCAGTTCAACCTCTAATCGATTACCATTAGGATCCTCCACATAGTCCATCCACCAAGTGTTGTCCTGCATCCTGACATAGTGGTAGCGGTTACCACCTTTGGGGAAATAATCAAAAGTACCGTCATCATTAAGCACCAAGGATGAGTGATAACCTTTCAATGGCACCAGCTGATCGCCCTCAACACGGAAACGAGCCGAACCACCATCAGCACCCGTGACCGTAACCTGACCACAGTTACCCACAATCACCCGCGAGAGGTAATTATGCGACCAGCCAAAGCCCAAAGAACCCAATTCATGACGGCCTATGGAGGAATAAGTGCGCACAAATTCCAGATCAACACCTGGTGACTGCAGCGCAATATCCTGTTTCGAATAAACCATCGAACCATCGGCCAGATCCACGCCTTTAACAATCGCGTGGCCTATCGGTAGAGAGTTATTAATGTCATATTTTGAGAGCAATACACCAGTGACAGATTCTTCATTACCCGTATTGATTGCAGTGGCATTGATTTGAATTTGGTATTGGTGATTTCCTAATTGTGCAGCAGATAATTCAATCTGGTGGCTTCCTTCTGTTAACACAGTATCATTTAATACACTGACAACCTCTCCTGTCAATTGACCATCAATTCCATATTTTTCTAAGTTAAAGGTAACTGTTGAATCATTAATTACAGTTATATCAATCTGTTCATATCCACACACTGATGTATTAGCTAAGTCAATTTCTTCACTGATTGAAATAGGAGATATAATCTGACCATTTATGACTTGCCCACCATTTTGACCCGCACCCACGCCATTGAATGCGCTAGATCCTGCTACTGCCCCAATCAAAGGAGGTAAGAAATCAGTCAAATTTCTACGTTCTGAGGTGACTTCATATTCGTTACCCTCATTCATAACAACTTCAATTTCATATGTTGATTCTGGGTTCAGATACAAACCTGACGATATGATGTATGTGAATGTATTCCCAGGTGGGTGTAATGCCTGTGAGCTTTCTATAACTGTGCCATTTTCAAGTAACCTGAAGGCAAAATTTAGCGGGCGAAATTCTGCAGGGGTGATCGCAGTTTTAATCGTAATTGGGTGGGTTAAATTAGATTGTTCATCCAGCACCAAGTCAGTTGGAGAAACTGATGTAATTTCAACTTTGGCAGTATCGGAAAATGTATTAAAAGAAACCTCAAATTCTGTTCCATTAAAATCATCAGGTGTCTTAAAAGTAGTCCTATATCGTGTTCGACCAAAATCCGAACCTGGTGCTACTGAACGATAATCAAAACCATCTGGATTAATGACAAACTCTTGAGATGCTGGGCCTGAAAGTGTTTCATTGATAATTTCATAAGGGAAAATGTTTAGTCCTTGTGTAGGCTCATGCATTTTAGTAACGCTGTATTCAGAGTCACCAGACAATCCCATTGATCTGAACAAGCCGGCATGGATTGACAATGATTCATTAGGAGTTGCTGTCACATAATTACCATAAGGACCAAATAAATACCTGTCCTTAAATGAAAAAACACTCGGTATAAAAAGATTTTCATAGTTTTGTTTACCGTATGTATGGGCAGTAACGGCATCTAGACCCACAGCAGTGAACGTAATAGGAAACTCATAGTATGTATTACTATCAATAGAATTCAAATTAGCAGGAATACCATTATAAACATTCATGGTTGTCCATGTAGGGCTTGATATGTACGTCAGTCCAACAGCACTGGTATGATCAATCGCACACTCAGGTGGAAGATAATTCGGTTCAGTCGCACATTCACCCACCAAAGCCACTTTTGCAGATTCAAAAACCGGATAGTTACCGACCTTTAATGCCACATCTTTTTCTTCCTTCTTTTC
>CALDFB010000244.1 GCA_937942365.1 uncultured Marinicella sp.
TTACAGTAGACTTCCGAGCGCCTTATATGCCAGAAAATATTTCATTGTCAGACAGTGAAATTATTCGTGTAAGGTCTTTAGAGCGGGCTAAGGATTTTTTTTCAGATAATACATTATTAAACTACAAAGCAGCTAGATTGGCAGTTATTCCATTAATTGACAGTAGTAATTTTTACAAACAACTAAAACAGCTTGCCGATGGAAGTTATTTTGGTGAGGTTTTTAAAGCAGAAAACCTTGGTGCATTTGAACAGGATTAACTAATGACCGGCCTATAATTCACTGGGTTTTTATATAAGTTTGGGCAGTCGACTTAATTTTCTCTATCATTGCATTCAAGCCATTACTGCGAGTAGAGGACAGGTGAGCCGACAGGCCTATCTTGGCAATGAAATCGGGTTCAGTATCTACAATTGTTTGCGGGTTTTTGCCTGAATAAATTGTCATCACTAAATGTATCAGTCCTGAAACAATGGCTGCATCTGAATTGGCTTGAAAATTCAATACACCGTTTTCGTAATTATGTACTAACCAAACTTGGGATTGACAACCTTGTAAGATATTGGTATCGACTTTGAGCTCCTCATCCATGGGTTCCAATTGTTTTCCCAGATCGATGATGTATTGGTATTTTTCCAACCAGTCATCAAACATGTCGAATGTTTCAATGATTTCAGTTTGTAGTATATCAGTCATTGTTTTTCCTTCATTTCATTGTCCAGCGCGTGCCTTCTGGAGAGTCTTCTAACACCACACCGAGGGCATCCAATTCATCGCGAATTTGATCTGACCTTTCCCAATTTTTATCAGCTCGTGCTTGATCACGTTCAACGATCAGTTGTTCTACTTGCACTTTGATGTCATTGCCGCCAGCTTGTTTTTGGGAAAACCATATTTCAGGGTCAGTTTGGAGCACACCCAATAATTGGCAACTGTTAAGCAAAGTACTCTTCAGCTTGCTTTTTTCTTCATCTGAATGTGCATTGGCCAGCATTTTGGCTAATTGGTTTACCCGCGCAAAAGCCTTAGGTGTGTTGATGTCATCATTCAGTGCAGCTAACACTTCCTCATCAACAGCTATCGATGGGTTAATGGCCAGTTCTTTGACATCGCGTAAGGTGTTGTAAATTCGATCAATGGTTTTTTGTGCTTGTTTTACTGATTCAGGTGTCCAGTCTACAGATTGACGATAATGTGCTGATAACAGTATCCACCGGGCGATTTCTCCCCCAATATCGTTAACTACTTCTCTGATTAACTGTATGTTTCCCAGAGATTTAGACATTTTTTGATCACTCATGGTGATGAACCCATTATGTACCCAGTAATTAGCAAAGTTACGGGTGTTATTGGCACAACAACTTTGGGCAATTTCATTTTCATGGTGAGGGAATAATAAATCTTTACCGCCACAGTGTATGTCTATGGTTTGTGCCAAGTGTTTAGCCGCCATTGCAGAACATTCTATATGCCAACCAGGTCTGCCCCGACCCCAGGGGGATTCCCAACCCGGCAATGTGGCATCAGAGGGTTTCCATAAAATAAAGTCACCTGGGTTTCGTTTGTAGGAAGCCACTTCTACCCTTGCCCCAGCCAACATGTCATCTAATGATCTTTTAGAAAGCTCACCGTAACGTTCATAAGTGGTGACGTCGAATAAAACATGACCATCAGCAGCATAAGCATGGCCTTTATTGATGAGGTCAGTGATCATGGTTATCATTTCAGGAACATGATCAGTGGCATATGGCTCAATGTCGGGCATCAAGACACCTAATGACTTGAGGTCCTCATTGTAAGCTTGTGCATATTGAGTAGAAACATCTTTTATTGAACAGTTATTTTCTTGAGCAAAAGTATTTATCTTGTCATCGATATCAGTGATGTTACGTGCAAACACCACTTTTGGAAAATGAAGCCGCAACAAACGATTTAAGACGTCAAATACAACGGCCGGCCTGGCATTGCCAATATGAGCATAGTTATATACGGTTGGACCGCATAGGTACATGGTGACGCGTTTTGAATCAATAGGTGTGAACAATTCTTTTTTGCCGCTGAGGCTGTTGTGTAGATGTAATGCCATAAGATGAGTTGTTGGTGTATATAATTCAGTTTGATGATAGAGATGTTGTATTTTAAGTTAAAGTTAAATCAATAAGGATAAATTTAAAGAGATATTTTCAGCGGTTTAGAAATAGAAATTGACCATCTGGCATTGTTAATTGTGAATGAATTGACGATAATACCATGCCTCTTTTATGACCACGGAAAATTGTAACCCGATACGGCTTAGCATATGGATCACATAATTCATTCTATTAATCACAATTATATTCATATCAATGCAGTTCAAGCGGAACAGTCATTACTGAGTTTTATTGGGTTGGAAGGTGAAGCAGATAAAGAGTTGGCATCAAATTATCAAACGACCCAAGTGGTTATGCCACTGACAGTTTTAGCCCATTCACCTGGTTTTAGAGAAAGTTGGTCTGATGGTGAGTTGGTACAAATCAATGTAATTGATGGCCAAGCAGAATTTGTAGAGGCACAGACTGCATGTCATTTGATGTTAAATTTCCAGAGTTCAAATCGTCCTCTAAAAGAGTTGGTGGATGAAGTATATAAGGCAGCTTATCAGACGGCACAAGAAAAAGGGTTTGGTTCTTTGATCAGGGTGTGGAATTATCTGGATCAAATCAATGATAAAGAAGCTGGAATGGAACGTTATCAAACCTTTTGTGTGGCCAGACATGAGGTGTTAGATGAGCTGGGTTATTTGAATGAGCCTAATCCAGCAGCCACAGCCATAGGTGGACATTTTGGGCACAATACATTCACGTTTTTATTCAGCCGCCAAATGGGTAAAGTCATAGAAAATAAGCGCCAAGTTTCTGCTTGGAACTACCCCAATAGATACTCTCCTAAACAACCTCGTTTTTCTCGAGCCTTGCAATATGGACATCTACTGCTGTGTAGTGGCACTGCCAGTGTGGTTGGACATGAGACCATACATTTAAATGATTTGGATGCACAGTTTGATGAGTGTATGATTAATATTCAGGCTCTGTTGGAAGAAAGTGATCTTGTGACACCATTGAACCAAGGTATTTATCGTTTTTATTTGAGGGATAAAGTGTTGTTACCAGCTGTACTTGAAAAAATTAAGGCATTAAAAATTGAACATTTTTTGCTGTTAGAGGGTGATATATGTCGTAAAAACCTTTTGATTGAATGTGAAGCAGTGTTCCAATCAGTTCAGAAAACGGTTAAACTTGTTGAATAAGGTGTGTGTTAGACCTGGTTTAGGTGCAGCGTTCTTGTTGTAGCGAAGGGTGAAAAAGAGGAATAAATATGTCAGATGTATTCGATGAAGCGACTTTTGATGAATTGTATTTAAGTGAGCGATATCAAAACTCAAGTTTCTTTAAACTTAATGTGGAATCTTTGAATAGATTTTTGTCAATGTGTCACCGACGTAAATTTCCCAATAAAACCACTGTTATTCGTCCTGGTGATTTAGCCAATACTTTGTATTATATTGTGAGTGGTTCTGTAACCATTTCATATGAAAATGATGAAGGCAAAGAGTTGGTTTTGGCTTATCTTAATAAGGGTGATTTCATTGGTGAAATGGGATTGTTCATGAAGACTGAACGCCGAGAAGTCATGGTTAAGTCAAAAGAAAAAACCGAAGTGGCGGAAATTGGTTATTTAAGATTGGGACAATTATTTGAAAACGAGCTCAAAGACGATGCCAAGCATATTCTTTATGCCATTGGTACCCAATTGACTCATCGACTTTTACAAACATCTCGTAAGGTTCATCGTTTGGCATTTTTAGACGTGACTGGTCGCATAGCTCGAACTTTATTAGACCTTTGTAAGGAACCCAATGCGTTGTCACACCCGGATGGAACACAGATTAAAGTATCACGACAGGAACTCTCTCGAATTGTGGGTTGTTCGCGGGAAATGGCCGGTCGCGTTCTTAAAGACTTACAAGAGCAAGGTAATTTGGCGGTAAAAGGCCACACCATTGTGGTGTTACATAATCGTCAAGACAAACCATCTATAGACTGATTGTCCATTGAGCAGTAGATCCGATCAAAGCCTGAACTGTGGTTCAGGCTTTTTGAGTGTTAACCTAATTTGTTTTGATCAGATTAATCTGATTTTTTAGCTTTATACAATCCCGGTTTGATCATTTCAGCAGTTACAACAGACTCTTGAGCAGGTTGAGTAGCTGCCTTGTTAGGTTTTTTTACTGGTTTAGATTGATCAGATGTTGTTTTAGGTTGGTCTGAATCTGCGGCTTCTTTTTTAGGAGCTGTTTTTTTGACCGGTGTTTTCTTAGTTGACTTCGGTACAGGTTTTTTGACAGTCTCTGATTTTTTTGTAGCGGTTTTTTTCTTTGGTTTCGCAGTTTTCTGTGAGTTGCTTGTTTTCGATTTATCAGCAGTTTCAGAGGTGTCGATTCTTTGATCAGGTGCCATGTCTTTGGTGTTTTTACTGGTCACTTTTTTTGATGCGGCTTTCTTAGTGATTGGTTTCTTTTCTTTGGCTTGATCAGTAGGTTTAGTCTTTTTATCAGTCACATCACCGGAGTCTTTAGATTCTGAAGACTTAGATGTTTCGGGAGTAATTTGAGACGATTTTTTCTGAGTTGGAGTGTTGTCAGAAGATTTAGCTGGTTTGGGTTTGGGTGATTGTGTTTGCTCAGCTTGAAGTTTATTAGCTTTTGACTTCTGAGGCGACTGATTTTCAGCTTTTGTTTTTTTATTGGGTTGTTCTTGATTTAATTTACTGTCGACATCTATATTATCTATGGGCCTACTTTTGATGGCGCCAGAAGGTACTATGGGTTCCTTTTTGGCGGCTAATTGAGCCACGCTGCCCAGCGGACGAGTCATTTTTTTGACAGCATTAGGATCGGTTTCGACTGCAGGATTATTGGTATTGGGTTTGTTTTGTTTGTTGCTGTCTACTGATTTCCCGCCTTTGTTGTTAGGCTTGGTTGGTGTTTTATTGGGTTGATTGCCTTGTTGTTTAGGTTGATTAGCAGCTTTAGGTGCATTATTCTTTTTGGCGTGTTGTTGCTTGTTTTGTATTTTGCCTGGTTGATTGTGAGAAGTTTGTTTTTGGTTTCCAGGCTTGCCTGACTTTTGATTTTGTGCCTGTGTGTTCTTTGGCCCTTGCTTATTATGTTGTTTTTGACCTTGTTTTGATGCAGGCTTCTGTCCCTGTTTTGAAGCAGGTCTTTGTCCTTTTTGAGGTCCTTGCTGTGATCCTTTGTTAGGGCCTTTGTTTTGCCCGTTGTTATGTTGGTTTTTTGGCCCTTGCTTGTGAGGCCCTTTTTTCGTTTGCTTATTGTGAGGACGCTTGTTTTGACTTTTTTTATTGTAGGGTTTTTTTCTGGAATTTTTTCTGTTGGCTTGTTTTTGTGGTTTTGCAAACAATGTTTTGAACCACAAAGAAATGGCCATTCCTATGGTACGCTTCGGTGCTTGAGTATCGGGTTTAACCATGCGCAAAGCTGGGCTTTCTGATCTGGGTGCGGGTGGGTCTAGTGAAACTGGTTTGTGACAATCTTCAGGCTTAACCAACTCAATGGCATCAACACTGATGTGTGATTCATTGGTATTCAAACGTTGAACATGAAAATCTGGGAAACTTAAGTTGTCATTAGAAATGACCGATACTTGAACGCCATGACGGGCTTCCATTTCTGATAATTCGGTGCGTTTTTCGTTAAGAATTTTATTGGTGGTATCAACAGGTGCTTGAATAACCACGCGACCTGTTTTGGGTTTGATCATTTCTTCTTCAGTGAGTCTGATGATTGAAATAACCAGCGACTCCATTGATCGAATGAATCCATGGCCACCACAGGTGGGACAAGTGACTTGGCTGGAATCTGAGATAGAAGATCGCAGCCGTTGGCGTGACATTTCCAGTAAACCAAATTTAGATATTTTGCCAATTTGTACTCGTGCACGATCAGACTCAGCAGCATCTCGCATGCGGTTTTCAACTTCTCGTTGGTTTTTATGGTTGCGCATATCGATGAAGTCGATCACCACCAAACCACCCAAGTCACGAATTTTTAATTGACGTGCAATTTCATCAGCCGCTTCTAAATTGGTGTTCAAAGCAGTGGTTTCTACATCGATGCCTTTGGTGGCTTTGGCAGAGTTGATATCAATCGAAAGTAAAGCTTCAGTTTGATCTATGACCAGTGCGCCGCCTGATGGTAATTTAACTTCACGTTCAAAAGCCGATTGGATTTGACGTTCAATTTGGTACCTTGAAAACAATGGGGTGTTGTCATTGTAGTAAGATAATTTTTTCAAGTTGTGAGGCATGACTTGTTGCATGAATTCACGGGCTTTTTCATATGACTCGCGATCATCAATCAGAATTTCACCAATGTCAGGCTGTAAATAGTCTCGCAATGCTCTGATGAACAGGTCACTTTCTTGGTAAATAAAGAAAGGGCCTTTTTTCTGTTTAGCAGCGGTTCCTATGGCTTCCCAAACTTGTTGTAAGTAGTTAAAATCCCATTGTAATTCTTCGAACGTTCTGCCAAGTCCTGCAGTTCTGATGATAACGCCATCATTTCTTGGTATTTCTAGGCGTCGCATGATGTCTTGTAGGTGGGCGCGTTTTTCACCTCTGATTTGGCGTGAAATGCCGCCAGCACGGTGGTTGCCTGGCATGTATACCAAATAACGACCAGCCAAGGAAATGAATGTGCTCAGTGCAGCGCCTTTATTGCCTCGTTCTTCCTTGTTGACTTGAACAATGATTTCATCACCTTCGGATAAGGCTTCGTTAATAGGTAAACGGGCTTTGCCTCTTGGTGCTTGTTTACAATAAGCTGGACTGATTTCTTTATAGGGTAAAAAGCCATGTCTTTCTGAACCATAGTTAACAAAACAGGCTTCTAATGAGGGTTCAATTCGGGTTATTTTGGCTTTATAGATATTACCTTTTTTGCGGTAATGACCTGCTGAGTCAATATCTAAATCATAGAGTTTTTGACCGTCTGCAATCGCCACACGAATTTCATCGGTGTGAGTTGCATTGATTAACATTCTTTTCATCTTAGTTCCTTTTAAAGGAACGACGAACCTTTTACAGTGAAGCTAAATAGGCACAATCATTAGCATTTCGTTACCAACCTATGTAGTTGTCGAAAGCTTTATAATCGATATCGCAGCTCTCAGGCAGCTGTAAACTTGTTTCAGCTTTTTTCCTGTTGTGTATGTTCTTATTGTTCGAACTTTACACGTGACTACTCGCGGTGTTTATAGTCGCTTATCGCTATTGACTTGTAACACAGCCGTAAAAAATAAATAAAGCGGTGTGACATGTCATTAATTTTTATGTCATATTTGCACTGTAATGGTCTCGTTCCATTCAGTTGTTGTTTATGATCATTTCCAATGATTTTAATGTTCCTGCGAAATTATTGTTTCGTCTCCTTGGAACTAAACTCTTAAAAATTGTATAATTATAAATCGTATAATCTGTGGCTGGTTTAAGCCAAAATTGAGAACTTGACGGCTTTGGCCATCAAGTTGCACGAAATTTTAACATTTTTTTGCCCTTCTTCACATGTTTATCTGTCATGAATTATTCAATGTATGATAAACAAAAATTTTATCAAGTAACCACAGGCTGTCCAGATGGTATTGAAACATCAAAACAACACTTCATTAAATTCAGGTAAAAAGCCTGTTTTTGTAGTCAAAGAAAATGATGCTGGCCAACGCCTTGATAATTATTTGCTTAAGCAATGTAAAAATACCAGTAAATCCATTTGTTACAAATTAATCAGAAAAGGTCAAATAAGAATCAATGGTAAAAGAGTTAAACCCCTACAGAAATTAGTGACAGGAGACCAAGTACGTGTTCCGCCATTTTTATTTTTTGTTGAACCCCAAAAGGTTGTTGTTCCTGAAAAATTACGACAGCAATTACTTAATGAAATTATTTTTGAAGATGCCGATTATTTAGTTTTAAACAAGCCGCCGGGCTTACCTTGCCATACAGGCACCGGGCATCAATTTGGTGTGATTGAAATTATTCACTCTGTGCAGGGCTTTGGTGATGTTCAGTTGGCTCATCGTTTGGATAAAGACACCAGTGGCTGTTTATTATTGGCAAAAAACAGAGCCGCATTGTTGGTTTTTCAAGAAAGCCTCCAGTTGCATCAGGTTGAAAAATCATATTTGGCGGTTTTAACAGGTCGATTGAAAGAGTTACAGGTTGTCAATCAGCCACTGGATACTGCGCACCGAATCCAAGGTATTCGGCATGTCAAAGTGAGTGCAACAGGCAGTCCTGCACAAACCAAGTTTCTACCAATCAATCATCAGAATGATCTCAGCTTGGTGCAATGTGACATTGTTTCTGGACGTACGCACCAAATCAGAGTTCATGCAAAACACATGGGCCATTCGATTTTGGGTGATCGTTTTTATGGTGATGCAGCACCTGATTTGAGCAGAGCACTGTTTTTACATGCCCATCAATTACAATTTAAGACTTATTCATTTGTTGCGCCTGTACCTTTAGATTTTGAGCAAGTGTTGAAAGCAAGGTGATACACATTAGTTTGGGGTGTCGTTTCCCAGATTCCTCCGCTCATTAATCAGAGGTTTGATCTAAATAATTTAGTTACAGGAAAAATGGCTCTGAGCATGATTGACTGAACTTGAAATTGGCTGTATTGGAGACCAATGGATCATTGACACTGATATGTTCGAGTACTGTAGTAATGATTTTTTGCTGATTTTTTACTGATGATTGCTTAATTTATGAATTGGAGGCTTTCCTTTGCAATGCAAATCACATAATTTGATCTGAATGATTGTTATAATTCGAAATGGTTAGTGGACTGGGACTTTTATGAAAAAAATAATTTTAATGGCCATGTGTTTGTTTTCTGTTTATTCAGCTGTTGCTGAGGGACATAAACACCATGATCATGATGCTGCGATGCGTGGGTTAATTGATAACAGTGACATCACACATACGGCTGTAAATGGTGGCTCATGGTTTGATGAGATGACTTGGGAAAATGGTCAAATTCCGAACAATGATGCTTGGGTTTTGATTCCAGCTGGAATTGATGTTGTTTATGATCAAGTCAGTCATACAGAATTAAATGCTGTACGGGTCGATGGTGGTTTGGTATTTTCTACCGTTTCATCCAGTCAAATGATATTAGATACCTTGTTGATTGAAAACAGCGGACGATTAACTGTTGGTACCAAAAACAATCCAATACCTGCGGATGTTTCAGTTGATATTAAATTTACAGACGATGGTGATTTAGATGTGATTAAAGATCCCAGTTTGATGGGACGTGGTTTATTGGCTAGGGGAGCCGTAAATATACATGGGGCAAGAAAAACTACACACCTTAAAGTGTCGGTGGATCCTTTGGCCGGTCAAAGTCAGATAGAACTTGATTCTACTCCAGAAAATTGGGCCATAGGTGATACGTTGGTCATTGCGGGAACTAAATATTCAGGTTGGAAATGGGACAATGCCATCCAGTCAGTTCGTTATCATGGTACACAAGATGAGGTGGTGCGAATTGTGTCGATTAATAATCACATAATCACCATTGATCAAGCCTTGGTTTATGATCACTTAACCCCTCGAGCTGATTTAAAAACATCTGTGGCAAATATGTCTCGTAACATCACCTTGGCCACCCAATCTCCAGATTCCACGTCTACGCACCGAAGAGGGCATGTCATGTTTATGGGTGATGCATTGGTTGATGTCAGGTATGCTTCATTTTGGCAGTTAGGCAGAACAGATAAGT
>CALDFB010000245.1 GCA_937942365.1 uncultured Marinicella sp.
CAGTTGTTAGAGCAACAGTTAATACCTCAATGTTAGGAGCTGAAGTCAAAGAAAGTTCCGTATCAACCACGGTCTTTGGGGTCATTCAAGGGGCCATTAAAATACTGTCGACTCGTGATGAAATTATATCTATTGATTTAAATACAACAACAAGAACAGCCTCAAAGACATCAACCAAAAGCTTGACTTCAAAGTCAGTTAAGAAATTCAGCTTAAGCTTCGATGAGAATGAATTAAATTCAGTTGATCCAAGTTTTAATCATCAATATTTATCTATTTGTACCGCACAGATCAAATCGATTGATCAGGCAAATCCTGAACAGTTGTGTTCCATAGCGGTTGCAATTATTTACCAAGTATCGCATTACATTAATGCCACGCCGAAAGATGAAATTGAGTTATACAATAACTGTGAACCGCAGAACGGGGTTAATAAAGAACTACTTTCATGCATAGAGGATCAGTCTGAGAATCTGATTTCATTGATGGCAGAGGGTATAGAGGTGGCGATGTGCTTGTTTCCAAACAGCACTGTCATACTCAACGATGGGTGGAATAACAGATCTCAAAGAGGAAACCATGTTTATCGATCTCATCGATTGGCAGTTGATTGTAAGCTAAAACAATTTGACTATGTTGAAAATGACTTTTTTTATCCAGAATCATTGACCATAGATGACGCATATAAATATCGTTGGGATGATTATCTCGAAGCCATCTATAAGGCATTGGAGAGTTCTGATAAAAGCTTAATAGAAATGGCAATAAAACAACATATATTTGGTGAAGATGAATGGAAAGACAAGCAATTCATTGAGTTATTTATTTCTGACCCAGATTATTTTCCATGGTTAGAAATGATGGTCGGTTTTCATGAACCTGATTTAAATTTCAATGTTGATTATTACCGTCAACCATTAAGTTACGCCATTGAGGCCAATAATCAAAGAGCTGCCATGTTTTTACTTGATCATGGAGCCAACCCTTTTATCCCCTCCGAATACGGAACAAGTCACTTAGAACTGGCGGTCTCATTTGGGATGTTTGACCTCGTAAAATACTTGCTAGACAAAGGCATGGATCCAGATGGTCTTAAAGGCTCTGAAGACCTGAGTTTTGGTCAGCCTTTGGTTAAGTCGGCAGAAACTGGGAATCAGCTTTTGTTTAATTTATTACTAGAGCGTGGTGCCTTGTTAGCTCCTATCAACCCTGCTGATTATCCAAATTGGCAAGTTGATGACTTATTGGTTCAAGCAATTCATGGTGGTAACCTAGAGATCATCAAAACACTGTTCGAAAATGGTGTCACAATACCTTCTACAAAAAGAACACTGGCGTACATTATTTCAGGTAATCAACCTGAAATAATGACTTTGATGCGCAACCAAGGTTTAACCTTACCGCCTGTGAATGAACATGAGGCGCTCTTATCAGCATTGTTAGATGTCATTGATCGAGCAGATTTAACTAGTTTAGAAAATGCTTTTTCAATCTTCAATACCTTAGAAGAAATGGGGCTGGATTTATCACAAAGCTTTAATCCGAATAAGTCAATAGGCTATCAATTGGTTTACCAAAATTTGACGACACCGATTACCTTTGCAGAAAACCCTGATGATGATTCAATTAAACAAATTCGAAATGACTTTGCACAAACTGCCCTGGCTGCTTCAGTCAAAGATGGTATTGATATCAACCAGGCCAATGAAAATAAAACCACCTTATTGATGCACGCAGCAAAACTTGGGCAGCACCAAATCATTAAAAGTCTGATTGACTATGGTGTTGATGTGAAACTCGAAGATGAGAATGGAAAAACTGCTTTAGAGATTGCTGAGAAACAAGCTGAAAATATGATGGCATACCATCCACAAGATATGGTGATGCAAGAAAAATACCAAACTTCAATTTTATGGCTTAAAAAATCTTCTGAACATAAATGACGTTTAGCAACCAGCTCTACAGATTATTTATGGTTTAAGGTTTTAATGTTTTTGAGCTCGATTATCTAAGTTGTAGTTAGTTATAATCGTACTCCTTTGAAATTAATACCAAGATATGCCAAAAACTATTTTAAAGATTGCGATCTTAACAGTCAGTGATACCCGTACAAATGAAACCGATACTTCGGGGTTGAAGCTAAAAACCTTGGCTGAAGCTGATGGTCATGTGGTCAGTGAAAAACATATTGTTAAAGATGATAAGTTTCATATCAGGGCAGTGGTTTCAAAATGGATTCATCAAGCAGACATCAATGTTGTATTGATAACAGGTGGTACAGGATTCGCTTCTAGAGATGTGACCCCGGATGCCATTGAACCTTTGTTGGTACAAAATATACCGGGTTTTGGTGAATTATTCAGGCAGGTTTCCTATGACGAAATCGGCACTTCAACCATTCAATCCAGGGTCATGGCCGGCATCTCCAACGGCACTTTCATCGCCGCCATACCTGGTTCAACTGGAGCGTGTACAACTGCTTGGAATAAAATTTTAAGTGAACAATTAGACAGCACCCATAAGCCATGCAATTTTGTTGCGATGTTAATATCGTAGAGGAAAAGACAGTCAAGAAAAGTGCATAATGCATAAACACTCCGTAATATCCGCTCATAATCGGGTAGAAATGCATTTAATAAATATGTATTAATCTTAAAATTAATAGCTTGTGTTAAGATCGTTTTTCTCGTTCCTAAGCTCCAGCTTGGGAATGTATATAAATTTTAGAGTTCCTGTAGGCGCCGAATGATTGTAACTTGAATGTTAATCAAAATAATAAGAGCTATAAATTCCTGGGGTCTGGAACTATTAAAATATTAATTGAGACGCCATTTATTTCAAAATATAAATGACAGGCATTTTAGTTTGTTTGGATTCCTATGCGTTACCAAGCTGGAGCTTGGGAACAAGAACAAATAGGTTCATCCACTGTTCAATCAAGGGCTTTGGCCGGGATTTCAAATAACACCTTGGTTGTTGGGATACCTGGTTCAACAGGTGCTTACAATACCGCATGGACCAAAATCCTTAGTGAACAGTTAGACAGCACTCACAAGCCTTGTAATTTTGTGGATTTATTAGTTCAAGAAGTATGATCTAGGTTTTTGTGGAAGAGCAAATTGGTTTAATAGTCGAAAATTCGTGTACTTAAAATTGGTTCATCTCTTCTAATACGACTACCAACAAATTGTTTTTTTTCTTTTCTTTTCTTATATTCTTTAATTATTTTTGAGTAGTTAATGGGTTCATATTTTTGGTCTATTTTGGTTCCAGCTGGAATGATATTAAGTGCTACTTCATATTTTAAATGCAGTGTCTGCCTGTTTTTTACTGCAATTTTTTGAAGAATTTTTTCAGTAAATAATGTTTTTCTTTTGCTGGTTGTATAGTGGTTAGAAAGTTTAGACCAAATATATGCAAACTCATAATCGATTTCAATCAATTCAGGAATCCCTGAATAATAATAGTTTGCTAGTTTAAATTGAGCTCGATAGTCGCCTTTCAAAGCAAGGTTACAAAATATAATAAAGGCTTCAGTATACATTTCATTTTTTTCTGCTTCAATTCCTGCCTTGTATGGAAAAAAAGTCTGCATGTCATTACCGCATTTATTTGACAGATCAGCTGCGTTTGTGACATCAGGAATTAAGCATAGGATGAATAAAAGTGCTAAGTGTTTCATGGCTGACAAGCCTCTCCTATATATTCATTGCATATATCAGTATGTTCCTTGTTTAATAACTTTATAAAATGATTGTAATTGCTGAAGGCGTTTGTAATTGGGTCTCTTATTGTAAAATGGTTGAAATAATTTAATTCATCAGCTTCTATGTATGTGCAAAACCCTTGTCCTTTGAAGTCTATCCTAAGGTCATAAGCATCGAAACCAATAAAACAATACTCGCCTTCTGGTAATTTTAATAAGTATAGATTAGTTCCTATATCTGCACTACCAATATAAAAACGTTTTTTTTGATCAACATTTCTAAATTCAATGTTAGCTAATTTGTCAATACTGTTAATAACTAAGCCCAGGTATCCTTCATTTTGTTCCAATGGTTGCGAATCATTCCTTACAGTAAATGGTGTTCCACAGGAAGTTAAAATTAAAATTGAGAATATACAGTTTAGGGTGTTTTTCATTGGTTAGTCCTTTAAATCTAATGGTATTAAAAATGTAAGCGGTTGAAATTCCAATGAGCTAAAGCACAACTGAAAAGGCTATTTAATTCAGTTTGATAGCATTGAAATGTATCAAGTTACGAATCAACATCTTATATAAAAAATCGTATGCATTCAAGATTTTTGCTGTTTGTAGTGGTACAGTGAAATTGGCCACCAACTTAGAGGTGATATATGATGTCACTTCAGACAAGAAGGTGATTAATGAACAAACGAACAAGGCGCACATTCAGTGCTGAATTTAAATTAGAAGCGGCCAGTTTGGTAACTGAGCAAGGTTACACAGTTAAACAAGCCAGCGAAGCCATGAACGTCGGTAATTCGACCATGGATAAATGGGTCAGGCAATTAAGAAGTGAGCAAAAAGGAATTACCACTACTGCCAAACCAATCACAACTGAACAACGAAAGATTCGTGAATTAGAAAAGAAAATCAAACGAATTGAGATGGAGAAAGAAATTCTAAAAAAGGCTACAGCTCTCTTGATGTCAGACGCTCTGAACGACTCAGACTAATCAAGAAACTCAAAGGGAGCTACCCAATTAAACACTTGTGCGATGTATTTATGATACATCGCAGCACTTACAAATATTGGTTCAACCGGCCAAAGATTGTTAAGCCAGAAAAAATCAAAGAGTTGGCTATAGTAAAACAGATTCATAAAGAAAGTAATGGCTCAGCTGGTGCCAGGACTATTTCAACGGTTGCAACCACCAGAGGGGTTCCATTGAGCCGTTACAGAGCTTCAGGCTTGATGAAAGCGTTGAACATATACAGTTGTCAGTTACCGAAACATAGTTATAGAAAAGCCAACCGAGAACATATATGTATACCAAACCTACTCAATCGTCAGTTCAATGCATCGCAACCCAATCAAGTCTGGTGTGGCGATGTGACTTATGTTTGGGCGGGCAGTCGCTGGGCTTACTTGGCTGTAGTGATGGATTTATTCTCACGCAAGATAATCGGTTGGGCGATTAGCTACTCACCCAATACTGATTTAACAGCAGCTGCCTTATCAATGGCCTATGAGCAACGTGGTGAACCAACTGGAGTGATGTTCCATTCAGACCAAGGCTGTCATTACACCAGCATAAAGTACAGGCAATTACTGTGGAGGTATCAAATCACACAGAGCATGAGTAGACGAGGAAACTGTTGGGACAATAGTCCAATGGAGCGGTTCTTCAGGAGTTTTAAATCAGAATGGATGTCATCAATAGGTTATGCTTCTTTGATGGCAGCAAAACAATCAGTAATCAACTACATTGTTGGATACTATTGCAACGTCAGACCTCATGCACATAATGATGGTTTGACACCTAATGAGTCAGAACGAAAGTACTGGCTTAAATCTAAAACCGTGGCCAAAATTACTTGACCACTACAGTTTCAAGAGGGCTTTGATTTCTGCTAATTTTTTTTGAATTTCATCCAGTTGAGTGAGTTCTTCTTCGCTGTTTTCCAGTAAAATTTGGCGATCATGAGCGGCATTTTCTTTTTCTAATACATTAACCACAATACCGATGACCATATTTTTTCTCGTTCCTAAGCTCCAGTTTAGTAATGCATATAGGTTTTAGACTTGCTGAAGGCACCGAATGATTGAAATTTGTATGTTTATCAAAGTAATAAGAGCTATAATTTTTTAATGTCTGAAGCAATTAAATATTAGTTGATATGCCGTTTATTTCAAAATATGAATAATAGGTATTTTATCGTTTATATTCCTATGCGTTACCAAGCTGGAGCTTGGGAACAAGAAAGTCAGCCCCATTAAATGGTGCGCAGAGCCCACACTACTTTGCTAGTCGTGACCTATTGCATCTGGAGAATTATGAGTCAACAACACATCATTATTTTTGATGGAATTTGTAACTTCTGTAACAGCTCAATTAATTTTATTATTAAACGTGATCATACTAATCAGTTTGTTTTTGCTCCCATGCAAGGCCCCACAGCTCAAAAATTAATAGCGCACTATCAGGCAGAAAATGTTGGATTTGATACCTTTCTTTTGATCAAAAATGATGAAATCTATTATCGAACCAATGCGGCCATTGAAATTGCTCAAGACCTGAGTGGTGCCTGGTATTTATTGAAGGCATTCAAAATCATACCAGGACCTATTCGTGATTATTTCTATCGATTATTTGCCAGAAACAGGTATCATATTTTTGGTAAAGCAGCGGCTTGTAGGGTTCCCACTGAAGATTTAAAACACAAATTTTTATGGTGAGTTGAGTCCAGTAGGGTGGTGCTGAGCTACGCGAAGCCCAACACAACACATAAATCCTTATGAACTTTTGGGTTTTAACGGTTTATTGATCTTGTAGGGTTTGATTGTTAATTTGTGGACTCAAGTTTCGTTAAAGATGGATCCCCGGGTCTCGTTCTGATAATTGGATGTTCGATGGTGTCCGATTGCATAGGTTGGTGATTGCAAACCAACTTGTAAGCCCGCCCGGGGAAGACGGAATTGGGAATTACCCTACGGCTCCGCTCAGGGTGCGACCTTTTGCCCAGTCTGTGCTGAGTGTAGTCGAAGTGCTTAGGGTGCGACAATTGGCTTGGTTAGAATGATTGTGGTTTAGCTTTGCTGGGCTTTAAGTAGAGCTTTGATTTCATCCAATTCTTTTTGAATTTCATCCAATTGGGTCATTTCTTCGGCTTGATTATCAAGTAATTGTTGGCGTTCATGGGCGGCATTTTCTTTTTCTAACACGTTGACCACGATGCCGATAACCATGTTTAAAAATGCGAAGGCGGTGAAAAAGATAAACGACAAGTAAAATGTCCAACTCAGCGGATAGCTTCCCATGGTTTCATACATCACGTCAGTCCAGTCCTCGAAAGTCATGACCCTGAAAAGGGTCAACATACTGGTGGCAATATCGCCCCATAGAACTGGGTTGATTTCATTGAAGAAGAAACTGCCTACTGCACCATAGATATAAAAAATAATAAACATCAATAGCATCACATAAGAGAGTTGTGGCATGGCTTTCAGTAAGGAGTTAATCAGAATTCTCAATTCTGGAACAATCGATATCATCCGCAGCACCCTGAAAACACGAACCAAGCGACCGATCAAGGCCATTTCTGAGTCTTCAATCGGAATTAAGCTGACGATAACAATCAAGGCATCAAATACATTCCAGCCACTTTTGAAAAAGTTCTTTTTGTCATCAGAAGCCATAAATCGAATTGATATTTCTATTAAAAAGAAAACGGTGACAGCTACATCTGCATAACTGAGCAATGTCACAAGATACTGCGGTAGGTGATAGGTTTTGGCTCCAATGAGCAAAGCCGATAAAATGATCACAGCAACCACAGACCATTCGAAAATTTTATTATTGGTGATTTTTTGCAAGGTCAATTTCATAGTTTTTGCGACGGTTTTAAAAAGATTGTTTTAATAGGGGCTATGCTTGTGTTTACAAGCCAAAATGCTTGAAAACAAGTAAAGTCAGTAGAATGTAATTAGTTTGGTGTTCTGGTTTGATGCACTAATGAGTCGCCGTATGTTTGAGTATTGAGGCCGGCAAATGATTGTTTAAAGGTGTTTTTAAAAAAAGCTTTAATCACATTAAGTCCTGAATTCCATTTGTAAGTGCAACGATTTAGAAGTTGCATAAAAAAAGTAAGATGCGTATCGTTGCACTTGCTTAAAATTACAAAGGAGAATTCAGGTTATGAATCACTCATATACGCACCTTACAGGTGAAGAACG
>CALDFB010000246.1 GCA_937942365.1 uncultured Marinicella sp.
GTCACAGAATTTCAGCACCAAATGCAGAATCTGGTCAAAGACCCGGCTTTAAGTGTTGCAGAAGTCACAGAAAAAATTAACATTAAATTTCATCTGCTTATCAACAAAGCTTTCCCTATAAAAAACTCATTGATCCATATCAACAAAAAACTCAGTGGCATTTGTACCACTGGATTACAAACCATTGATATAGAGCTTTTGAACTTCAAATTGAACGAATTACTTGCACCAAACAAGCAAGATCAAATATCTCAATTTGAAATCACCACCTCTAATAACATGGCCATGAGTTTTCTCTACCTGCCTTTAAACCCAGAAGAGTTTGACCAAACAAGCTTTATTTTTGCTTTGAAAAACAACCAAGCCATAGATCCTAAATTAATGACTGAATTCAAGTCATACTGTGAAACCGCCTATGCCGCTTTAAATCAAGCAAGAGAAGTTCACCAAGTTGCCTTAGCCGCTAATTTAGACAGCATGACCGGCGCTCACAACAGAGGAGGTATTGAACAAATCATCAAAGAATCGCTTCATAAAGCTCGTGGAACCACCCTTGCCTACATTGATCTAGACAATTTGAAAATCATCAACGATCAACATGGGCACTCAACAGGTGATGAATCCATCATTGAATTTGTTACTTTATTGACTGAAACTGTTGATGGTTATGCAAAAATAGGTCGCATAGGCGGGGATGAATTTATCGCAGTGTTCAGTGACGTTGAATTCGAGGTATGTGAAGAGTTATTAGAAAAATTCATGCAGTTGCTGGTGAGCCAAAAGCTAACCAGTCATAATCTAAGCATCACCACAAGCATTGGTTTAGCCGAATCTCGAATTGATGAAACTGTTGAGTCACTTCTTAACAAAGCAGATTTGGCGTTATACCATTCAAAAGCTCAAGGTAAAAACCAACTCACTCAATATTCAAATCAACTACAAAATTCGATGACTGATGATTAATTGACAAGTTTGCTCCAATCATAAAGGTCTTGTTTTTTCCCAGTTTGAATATCAGTCAACATTGTTTTCAATTGCATAGAATGTTCACCCACTTGACCATCACCAACGCTGTACTCAACCCCTCGATAAATCAAAGCACCCACTGGAGAAAGCACAGCTGCAGTTCCAGACAAAAATGCCTCACAATCAGGCAACCAATCTAACAACTCTTGAACGGTATAATCAATTTCCATGACTTGAAAACCTTTTGCTGCAGCTAATTGTAAAATGGAAGCCCGCGTGATTCCTGGTAATATTGAACCATCTGTCTTCTTGGTTATGATTTGTTTACCTTTAATCACAATGAAATTTGCAGCGCCAGTTTCTTGTACCTGACCACCTGGACAAAATAAAACCTGATCGGCACCAAATTTTTCTCTAGCCGCAGTCACAGATGCTAATGAAGCGGCATAGTTACCACCTGTTTTGACTTGGCCAAATTTAGGTGTAGAACGCATATTTTCATCATCAATCAACAATTTCAAAGGTCGAATACCGCCTGAAAAATAATCCCCTACTGGTGAGGTAATGACATACAACATGGCTTCTAAAGACCCTCTCCCAGCTGCACCAATATTAAGTTCCGTGCCAATCAAAGTGGGTCGAATATACAAAGCTCCAGGTAATTCTGGAATTTCTTCTTCCACAGCTTTAACAGCTGAAAAAATAGCTTGCTCCAACAATTCATAAGAAGGGACAGGCAAACAAAGTGCATTCGCGCTGTTCTGCAAACGCTTAATATTATCTTGATATCGGAACAAGTGAATGCTGCCATCAACCCAACGGTATGCTTTCAACCCTTCAAAACAGGTGCTCGAATAATGTAACACATGGCTGCCAGGGTGAAAATTCAGAGGTGCAATCGGTTGTACCTGAGGCTCTGACCATTGGTTATTGAGAAAATTTGCAACCACCATCTGAGTGGTAAATTCTTGACCGAATTGAGCCATACTGACACGCTTGAATTTGAGGAGCGCTTATTCTAACTGATGCCTCTTTGTGATGATACTTGTCAGATTAATTTGTATGCTTTTTTATGTTCTCAGCAGCTTTTCGCTGGATTGATATTTAGGTATATACGATATATACTATATATATGTTTTTACTAAAAATTTGTGAATCACTTTCAGCAGCCAACATTAATTATGCAGTTGTTGGCGGCTATGCTGTTGCTTTACATGGGGCGGTCAGAGGAACTGTTGACATTGATTTGTTAATTCAGTGGGAAAGAGAACAGTTAATCGCCTTTGAACAATGCATGCTTAATCTGGGCTTAGTTTCAAAACTACCGATCGATGCAGAGCAACTTTTTCATTTTAAGGATGAATACATCAATAACCGCAATCTTATAGCCTGGAATTTTTACCACCCTAAAGATATGACTCAACAAGTTGATTTGATCATAAATGAAAACTTAGAAATCAAAAATGTCGTTGAGAAATGGGTAGACAGTCAATCAATTCAAATATTAAACAAAGAACGACTCATTGCAATGAAGAGAAAAGCAGGAAGAGCACAAGACATTGAAGACATTAAGTCTCTGGAGTTACTATGAAAAAAACCATCCAACTGTATGATCCAAAAAAAGTCAAAATGGGACAGTTGATGGATACGAAGCAGATCGTGCAATTTTTAGATGACTTCAGGTTGCTTCACGGCAACCGAACCCAAGAAAAAAGCAAACTGATCAGTCTTAAAATCCAACCCAGTTTACTGAATGCTTTTCGTTTTAAATGTGAACAAAACGGTTATAAGTACCAAACACAAATTAAGACTTTAATGAAGGATTGGCTTAAAGGGTTTTAAATTGAACATGTTTTTGTAGCGTCTCTCTCAAATTCCTGCTGTGCATTTAGGTCTTTAGAACCCTAATAGGGTTAAAGATTCTTTCACTTATGAA